>NZ_JBHJUW010000037.1:0-66689 GCF_042268205.1 Streptomyces sp. NPDC056160 | reverse complement strand
GCGCCTACGGTTCACCAAGGGTGACAGCCGAACTCCGCGAGACGGGTCTGCGGGTCAACGAGAAACGGATCGCCCGGGTCATGCGGGTCTTCTCGATCACCGGCATCCGCCTGCGCAGACGTGTCCGCACCACCGTCCCGGACCCGGCCGCCACGCTCGTTCCGGACCTGTTCCAGCGGGACTTCACCGCCGCCGAACCCGGCCGGAAATACATGGGCGACATCACGTATCTCCCCCTGGAGAACGGACAGTTCCTCTATCTCGCAACCGTCCTGGACTGCTTCAGCCGCAAGGTCGTCGGCTGGTCCATCACCGACCACATGCGCACCAGCCTGGTCGCCGACGCCCTGAAAATGGCGGCCGCGACCCGCGGCGGCCTGGACGGGGCGATGTTCCACTCCGACCACGGAGCCCAATACGGCTCCAGAACCTTCGCCGGCCTCTGCGACGACCTCGGGGTCGCCCGGTCCATGGGCGCGGTCGGCACCAGCGCGGACAACGCGGCCTGCGAAAGCTTCCACGCCTCCCTCAAACGCGAAACCCTCCGAGGCGCCCACGGCTACGGCGACGCCACCAGCTGCAGAAGAACGGTCTTCGCCTGGCTGACCCGCTACAACACCCGCCGCCGGCACTCCGCCAACGGCCACCTCAGCCCCAACGAATACGAACGCCGACACCACGCCGCTAAACTCACGCTCGCCGCGTGATCAAAGACGCGTGTCCACCATCACGGGGGAAGGCCCCTTCCTCGATCGCCTCCCGTGCACCCAACAGCACGGCCACAGCGGCGACCATCAAGACTTCGCCCGACGGAGCTGGCGGCGGACGGAGACCTGCTCATGACGCAACTCCTTGAGAGCCTCCGTGTCGCGCCGCTCCACATCCACCGGGGTGGCTCTCGCCAGAAGCTGCCCATCATGGCGCGTTACGACGACGGCCGCGTCATCTCCACCTACGACCCCAAGCGATGCCCTGTTGAGACTGCTGCCTTTCTCGGCTGTATTCGTCTCGCCTGCGAAGGGATCACCATCTCCGAAGTCGTCCTGCAAGACCACGCGCAGGACCTGACGGCCGTGTTCCGCGCAGCATCGAAACTCTTCCTGGACGTGGAGTTCACCAGCGGGCCACGGATCACGGAACCTGTCGTGCGGATCTCGGTCGAGGACACCACACAGGCGTCCTACTGCATCCCGGACGGCTGAGACCTGACTGACGCTCTTCACGGCTACCCGACGCTCACGCCGCCGCTCGGCCGGAGGTAACGCGCGCCCTGAAGTGCCTCGAGGAAGAGATGAGGACCAGTAGCGAAGAGGTCCGTCGACTCCTGGACCATGTGAAGCTGGCGATCCTCAAAACCGGCGAACCGTATGGTGTCTTCGAAGAGCTGGAGCACATGCTCCTCCAGGCGGGCAAAAAGGAGAAGACGTCCCTCTCTTCTCCAGCCGGAACCGTCTGAGCGCCCCCACTAGTGTCGTTGGCCCCGGCTGCACTGCGGCCGGGACCAACTCCGTCACGTGCCACTGCAGTGACGGGAGTCCCTCCGGACCCGCCCGCAGGAGCGCATCAGCACAGCCGAACAATCAGCGGCGGAACCCTCGACGGGGATCTCGCGCGTCGACGTTCAGGAACGGTTCGAACCAGGCTGCGGCGCGAAGATCGCCGATGCCCATGTACTGGTTCGTCTCACCGCCCGGGTCCTCGATGCCGTCGAAGCGAGCGTTGTAGAGCATCAGCACGTCAGTGTCTTGGAAGAACACTTCAGAACACGCATCGAAGTCGTAGTCGTCACGGTGGTTGGGCAGCCTCCCGTGGTCACCGGCGGCATCGCCTTCGATATCGCGGTCGCCGGCGTCACGGATGGCGAGGTGGAGGGCAAGCTCCTCGGCCGTGCAGGTGGGCTCTGGCCACTCACCACGTTCGAGGTCACTGGCGAGGTCGTCGGCGGCCCGGGCGAACCGCCGGCGCCACTGGAGGTCGGCCGCGAAGGTCAGCTTCGGGAGATAGGAGAACACTCCCCAGTGGCCTTCCTGCTCGTCGGGCACCACAGTCCTGTCACCGAGTTCCTCGCTGTCGTCGTACGCCTGGTCCGCGAGCACGCACAGTTCCGTGTAGAGGAGATCGGCGGTTCGGGGGGTGAGCTGCCACTGGCAGCGGTCGTCTTCGCACTCAGGGTCCTCGCAGTGCGGCGCCTCCGTCGCGAACAGAGCCGCAAAGTCTGGACTCTTCTCCGTGTTAGACGGCTTCGCTTGCTCACCCCGTCGTACGGCCGCCGAGTATTGCCAGCCCGCACCGAAGTCGGCGACCACGGCTTCCTTGCTCCAGTCGGCGACCTCATGGCCCCTTTCGAGGCACAGTTTCATGCCCTGGGTCGCCTCCGTGACCGTGTCCGCGCCGTCGATCTCGCCGCCGGACTCTCCCAGCCACATGACGGCCCCGACGATGTCCTGAGGGTCGTCGCTCTCGGGGCTCTGACTCGGCAGGGGTTCCCACCCCGCGCCCCTGGCTGCCTTCAGCACGGCCTGCGGGTCGTGCACGTGGAACTCTCGGAGCACTGCTACCCGAATAACCGGCCCAGCCAGGTCAGCAAGCCTTGCGTCGTCCGGGGTCCTTGCAGCACTCGAATCCGCGTCGGCGTCGTTGTCCTCCTCCCCGTCGTCATCAACGTCCTCGGTGAGCTGCTCCCACTTCAGGAAGCTGCCCGGAGGCAACGGCCAGACGCCGGCCAGCGCGTACCGCGCGGCGCTGCGGAGAGATGAAGCCGGAGCATCCGGCATCTGGGCGCAGAGCTTCTCCAGCGGCTCAGACTTCCAAGCACCGGCAGAATCGGTGATGGCCTGCTGGAGGATGCCCACTGCCTGCTGCGCGAGCTCGGGCTGCCGGCAGGTGAGGACGGCCTGCAATGAGGCGGGGCCTTCTCGGTGATGAACGAGAGCGAGGACACGGCTCTTACTCGGGGTGTGCTCGCAGTGGAAGCCGCGGAGCGCGGCCAGGATCGGCTGAGCAGACATGCGGAGGACTCCGGACGTCGGGCGCACGGGAGACGTGCGTGGAAGGGAATGGAGTTCCGCTGGTGGGCACGCTGCTGACGCGCCTCCGGACGGTGAAGACTAGTGCGCTCGGCTGGTTCCCCCGGTGCTACCGGGAGTCCGGACCTGGATCCCACAGCTTACTCACACGAAACCGTCGAGTGGGATGGAAGCACTGATCTCGAGAGGACGTTCTCAGCAGCACCTCTGCCTGAGCGAAGCCTGCCCGTTGTCGGCGGTCGGCCGGAAAGCATCGACACATGAGCATCAATGTCGACGCATCCCCGTCAGCCCTGTTCCCAGGGGATTGTCCAGCCCGGACATGAGTGCGGCCCGCCCCTCCCGAGGGCGGGGACGGGCCGTTGCGGGCTCGTGGCAGAGCTGTTGTACTCACGCTGTGGGGGTCTGCAACCGTAAGGTCATCGATCCCCCGTCGCGCTTTGATGCAGCACATACGCAAGTTCGTCCGGGTGCTCTGAGGTACGGACAAGCATCCAGGCTCGATCGAAATCGATGTGCAGTCGCCTGGCGGCTCGAAAGGCCCTCCAGCTGGTACGAGGGGCCAGAAGCACTCGCCAGCAAGTGACCCTGAGGAGGGCTGCCCCAGCAGATCGGCCTGAGATCACCACGCGGAACTGAGCAGCTGCACGTCAGACAGCCACTGCGGAGGCCGACAATTCGGCCTGCATGTAGATCTGCAACGTGCCCTTGAGGTGGGCGATGTCCGAGTTCTGCTGACGATTCAGCAACTCCAGCTCGGCCACGCGGGCCTCCAGAGCGGTGGCCCGCTGCTCAGCCTCGCCGCGCGCCTTCTCTGCCTTCTCGATCCGGACCAGGGCGCGTGTCGGCATCGTCAGGCCGGCCCCTCGGGGAGGGGTCGGGACCCCAAGCTCCGCCCGACGGCGTTCGACCCAGTTCTGCACGGTCTTCCGCGAGATCTGGTGCTCGTCCGAGATCTCTCGAACCGTCTTCTCTCCGTTGAGAACAAGATCGGCGAACTGGGCCCTCTCATCGGGGGCGAAGCGAGAGTCAAAGGACACGGAGATACCTCCAATTGGTGGGATGAACCGATCAGCAAACGCGGCAGCGCGCCAGGAGATACGGGACAGGCCCACCGTTCATCCCGTAGCGGGCCCTCCTCGCTGCCTGTTGACCAACCGGAGCGCCTACTTCCACGGCGACCACGCCCTGCTACGGCACGGCGTGCACGTCCCGAAAACGCCCGAAGCTTTGCGCGGAAGCCAGCAGCTAGACCCGTTCGCGCAGGTCAGAGCCACCTCACTCCCCCATCCACCAAGTGCCTTCTAAGCACTCGGCAGCGAAGCTGCGCGGCGCACCAAAGGATGTAGAGCGCCAGTTGGAACCTCACCGAAGCTCGATGCCAGCCCAGCGGGGTGCACTCGCTGGGCTGGCAGGCCCAAGGTCCTGCGTTCGGCTTCTGCAAACGGCGCGTTCGGCTGACCTCGACCGGACGCAACCATGGAGGACCGAGGGGAGGTCAGCTCGTGCAGCTGCCGGCCGTGCCCCAGCGAAGGAACTCCGTACCTCCAGCACCGTCAAGGACTGCCACGGCGTACTGCGCGTAGCCCCATCCCTGCCCCGCGCGAGATTCCGCGAGAACAGTCCGGCAGGCCACGCCGGCGGCGGCCTCTGCCCACTCCTCTCGCGTGCTCTGGTCCCACTCGGGCTTCGTGGCCCACACATACATCACGCCTTCGTGCGGAGCGAAGCCGATGCTGGTGTTCCCGTCGCTGATGTAGCGGGGGTCTTCGAACAGACGGGAGTTGGCGTTCCAGTCGACAAACAGCTGGTGAACCGCTGCGGTTGCCACCCTGATTTCGCACTTGTCGATGCTGGGGATCTGGGCCGCGGCCAGTCCTTCTTCGGTGGGGTGCCAGCTCGGCTCCTGCCCGGGGTCGGCGGCGGTGCGGTCGATGGTCTGTGTGATGCAGCCGGTGTTGGCGCGGAAGTCGTCCTCCCACACGATCGCCGGCGCCGTGGAGGTGGTGTTGTCGACCAGGACGTACTCGTCATACGGAAGGGACTTGTAGATGCCCGCCATCATGCGCAAGGTGAGGCAGACGTTCTTGGCCACTCCCTGCACGACGCGTGACTCCACGACCGGGCCGCTATTGGCTATGTAGAGCTCTCTCCGGGCCGGGGCGTAGCCCACGTCGTACTGACCGCTGTAGTTGTAGTCCTCGCCCATGCCGTAGCTGAGGTCGTGCCCGAGTGCGGTCTCGGTCTCGATCTCCACTTCTCCTTTGGCACGACGAGCTGCACGCCACGTGGCGATCGTCGCCTCGTCCGCGTTCGCAGGGGTAGGGGATGACGCGTCGTCCACCACAACCTGGGAGCTTGCTGCGGTTGAAGCGGAAGCCGGCATGGTGGCAGTCTTGCTGGGGATGCGCTGGCGGGAGGACGGGAACTCGTCGAAGCCGTCTCCATCTTGTCGGGCTGCAGGGCCAGCGCTCCACCCGCCAGGCCGCCTATGACAGTGCCCACCACCGCCGCGATGCCGATGAGTCGTCTGCTGGAACGGGCAGGACGTCTCCAGTTCGGGTCGTCCAGAGTGGGGACGGCCCACTGGGCAGCGACGAGATCGCCCACCAGTGTCGGTTCCGCACCCGTCGGCGCGACCTGTATGGCCTGTGCTGCGAGGAGGACGGCACATGTCTCGGCAGCGTCCCACGCAGTGGCTCGGTCCCGCGGCTCCTTGGCGAGAGCCCTGCTCACGATGGCGTGGAGTTCGCCAGGAAGGCCACGCAGATCAGGATCCTCGGACATGGCCCGGTAGGCGACCGCGTCGGGGGCTCCCCCGCCGAAGGGCGCGCGACCGGTGGCCGCGAAGGCTACGAGGGCGCCCCAGACAAACATGTCGCCCTCGGGACCCGTCGTACCGGTGCGGTAGTGCTCAGGGCTGATCCATCCTGGGGTGCCGGTCAGAATGCCGGTGCGCGTCACGGATGTGCCGTCGGCGGCATGAGCGATGCCGAAGTCCAGGACTCGGGGACCGACCGGGGTCAGAATGACGTTCTGCGGCTTGACGTCCCTGTGGACGACACCCGCGGCGTGAATGGCCGCGAGGGCCTGGGCTGTGCCCGTAACAAAGGCGTAGAGGGTCCCACCGGCCAGCGGCCCGTGCGCGGCGATGTACCGATCGAGGGTGAGCCCTGGGGCATAGGCAGTGGCCAGCCACGGTGACGGTGCTTCGGCGTCAGCCGCGATCAGGGGTATGAGGCAGGGGCCCTGGACACGGGCGGAGAGCTGGACTTCTCGGCGGAAGCGCGCCCGGAACTCCGCGTCGTCCGCCTGGGCAGGGTGGACGACCTTGACCGCGACCCGCAGACCGGCGAACACCGTGCCCATGCCCCCTGAGCCGAGGCGCCCGATAATCCGGTAGGGGCCGACGCGCTTGGGGTCACCGGGGTGGGCAGCCAGTACCCGCCCACCAGAACGAGCACTGCTCACCGGGCTTCCGATCTCCTTCAGACGTGCAGCAGGCCAAAGGCCGGACACATGCCGGTACCTGAGAGCTGGATATTAGCCGCGCGTCGAGGCGATAGGGACTGCCTTCTCAGGCAATGGTCGGCAACGCTTCCTCATCGAGCGCACAAGAGCGAAACGGAGCCGACGGGCTACAGACGCTCTCCGTCGCTTTCGCCGCAGAGCGTCTGTTCATCGGTGCGCGCCGCGGCCTGGCCCTCCCCGACAATCGACTGATACCCCATCAGAACGAGCGTCAAGTGAGCGTCACGAGCGTCATTTCAGCGTCAAGATATCGCCCGTAACGCCCACACCGCGCATACCGCGCACCCGCAAAACCCCAGGTCAGGCGTCCTTCTTCACCGGCTCCAGGATCGCCACGCACTCCACGTGGTGGGTCATCGGAAACAGATCGAACGCCCGAAGGCTCCGCACCCGGTACCCCCCGTCCCGGAAGTACCCCAGATCCCGTGCCAGCGCGGCCGGGTCGCAGGCCACGTAGGCGATGCGGCGGGCGCCGAGGGAGGACAGGTGGGCCACCGTCGCGCGGCCCGCGCCTGCTCGGGGCGGGTCCAGGACGACGATGTCGGCGTCGGTGATGCCGGTGCGCGGGAGGACGGAGTCGACCTTGCCCTGTTCGATGCGGACGCGGGGGAAGTCCGCGAGGTTGTGGCGGGCGTCCTCGACGGCGCGCTTGCCGGACTCGATGCCGAGGACGGCGCCCTTGTCGCCGATGCGGTCGGCCAGAGCGCCGGCGAAGAGGCCGACGCCGCAGTACAGGTCGAGGGCCATGTCGCCCTTGCGCGGGAGCAGGCCCTGCATGACGGCGGTGACCAGGGTGTCGGCCGCCTTGGGGTGGACCTGCCAGAAGCCGCCGGCGCCGACGCGGTGGGTGCGGCCGTCGGCGCGTTCGCGGACGAAGGGGCGGCCGTGGACGCGGTGGACGCCGCCCGTCTTCTCGTCGACGCGGAGGACGGAGACCGGCTTGTCCAGCTCGACCAGCGGGAGGCGGGCGCCCGGACGGGGGGTGAGGACCACCTGACGGTCCTGGGAGCCCGTCGCCGCGATCGCCTCGACCGTCTCCATGCCGGTCCAGTCGCGCTGTTCGATGCCCAGCTCGCTGACGCCCTCGGCCGCGATCATGCAGTGGTCGATGCGCTCGACCTCGTGCGAGCGGTGCCGGCGCAGACCCGCGTGGCCCTCGGCGTCGACCGCGTACTGGACGCGGGTGCGCCACTGCGGGACCTCGCCCGCGGGCAGCTTGTCGCCCTCGGCGGGCATCACGGTGCCGTCCCAGCCGGCCTCCTGCGGGGTGAGACCCGCCAGTCGCTTCAGCTGCTCGGCGATCACCTCGCCCTTCAGGCGGCGCTGGGCGCCCGGCTTGGCGTGCTGCCAGTCGCAGCCGCCGCAGCGGCCCGGGCCGGCGTAGGGGCAGGGGGCCTCGACGCGGTCCTTGGACGCCTCGAGGATCCGTACGGCGTCCGCCCGCAGGAAGCGGGCACCCTCCTCGCCCTCGGTCACCCGGGCCACGACGCGCTCGCCGGGCAGCGCGTGCCGGACGAAGAGGACCTGGCCCTCGGCGGTGCGGGCGATGCAGTGGCCGCCGTGGGCCACCGGGCCGATCTCCACCTCGTACTCCTGGCCCACCAGCGAGCCCGTCTCCGGCCCCACCTGCGAGTTCTTCGGTTCTGCGTGCATGGTGGGGTGACTCCAGATCGAGAACGGGGAAACGGCCGGACAACAGCCCACCAGTCTACGTGGGTGTCGTCCGGCCGTTCACCACGAGGCCACGACTCAGACCACGGCTCAGGCCACGGCTTGGGGGCTCAGCCCTTGGGCGCCGACGGCTCCTTCGACTCCTTCGGCTCCTTGCGCACCTGGGCGGGGCCGCGCCGCACCGCGCCGGGCGCGCTCCACTCCTGGCGCCTGCGCGCCCGCAGCTTCGCCGCCTCGGAGGAGGCGAGCTGGTAGGGCACCGAGGTGACCATGACGCCCGGCGTGAACAGCAGCCGGCCCTTCAGGCGCAGCGCGCTCTGGTTGTGCAGCAGGTGCTCGTACCAGTGGCCGACGACGTACTCGGGGATGATCACCGAGACCGCGTCGCGCGGGGACTCCTTGCGCAGGCTCTTGACGTACTCGATGACCGGGCGTGTCACCTCGCGGTACGGCGAGTCCAGCACCTTCAGCGGTACGTCGATGCCGCGCCGCTCCCACTCCTCGCGCAGCACCTTCGTCTCGGCCGGGTCGACGTTGACGGTGAGCGCCTCCAGGCTGTCCGAGCGCATCAGCTTGGCGTAGGCCAGGGCGCGCAGGGTGGGCCGGTGGATCTTGGAGATGAGGACCACGGAGTGGATCCGGGAGGGGCGCACCAGGTCGTCGGCCGGTTCCTCCGGCGCGGCGATCTCCTCGGCGACCCGGTCGTAGTGCTTGCGGATCGCCGTCATCGTCGCGAAGAAGATGCACATGCCGAGCAGGGCGACCCAGGCTCCGTGCGTGAACTTGGTGAGCAGGACGACGACCAGCACCAGGCCGGTGAGGAAGGCGCCGAAGGCGTTGATGGCGCGCGAACGGATCATGTGGCGCCGCTTGGCCTGGTCGCGTTCGGTGGCCAGGTGGCGGTTCCAGTGCCGCACCATGCCGATCTGGCTCAGGGTGAAGGAGACGAACACACCGACGATGTACAGCTGGATCAGCCGGGTGGAGTCGGCGCCGTAGACGACGACCAGCAGGGTCGCCGCGCCCGCGAGCAGGACGATGCCGTTGGAGAAGGCGAGGCGGTCGCCGCGGGTGTGCAGCTGGCGGGGCAGGTAGCGGTCCTGGGCGAGGATCGAGCCGAGGAGCGGGAAGCCGTTGTACGCCGTGTTGGCCGCGAGGAAGAGGACCAGGGCGGTGGCCGCGGCCAGGACCACGAACAGGAAGCTGCCCTTGCCGAAGACGGCCTCGGCGACCTGGGAGATCACCGGGTTCTGCACGTATCCGGAGCCGAGCGGGTTGCCGTTGTGCAGGAGGTCGGTGGCCGGGTTCTCGGCCATGTGGACCTTGGTCGTCATGGCGAGGCCGATGATGCCGCAGAACATGGTCACGGCCAGCAGGCCCATCGCCGCCAGCGTGGTCGCCGCGTTCTTCGACTTGGGCTTGCGGAAGGCCGGGACGCCGTTGGAGATCGCCTCGACACCGGTGAGCGCGGCGCAGCCGGAGGAGAAGGCGCGCAGCAGCAGGAAGACGAGCGCGAAGCCCGCCAGGCCCTGGTGCTCGGCCTTGATGTGGTAGTCCGCCGTCGGTGCCCGCATGGTGTCACCGAGGGCCAGTCCGCGGAACGCACCCCAGAGGATCATGATGAAGACGCCGGCGACGAAGACGTACGTCGGGATGGCGAACAGCGTGCCCGACTCCTTCACACCGCGCAGGTTCATCAGGGTCAGGAGCACGATCACGACGACCGCGCAGAGCACCTTGTGCTCGACGACGAACGGGATCGCGGAGCCGAGGTTCTCGATGCCGGAGGAGATCGAGACGGCGACGGTCATGACGTAGTCGACGAGCAGTGCGCTGGCCACCGTCAGGCCCGCCTTGGCGCCGAGGTTGGTCGTGGCCACCTCGTAGTCGCCGCCGCCGCTGGGGTAGGCGTGCACGTTCTGCCGGTAGGAGGCGACGACCGTGAACATCAGCACGACGACCGCGACCGCGATCCACGGGCTGAAGTGGTAGGCCGACACGCCCGCGATGGACAGGACCAGCAGCACCTCGCCAGGTGCGTACGCCACGGACGACAGCGGGTCGGAGGCGAAGACGGGGAGTGCGATGCGCTTCGGCAGGAGGGTCTCCCCCAGCCGGTCGCTGCGCAGTGCGCGCCCGATCAGAATGCGTTTGGGCACGTCGGTCAGTTTGGACACAACAGAGGATCGTAGGCCTTCGAACTGGGGCTCGCCCACCTGCCACCCGAGATCTGCCTCACGAGTGAATTCGGGGGCGGCCGGCGCCACGGATTCCGCAGGTGAGGGCGGGGACGTGCCTAGATGACTGAACTCGGCCGTCCCGCCGCCCGTTCCCCGCCCGTCGCCGACCCCCGGAGGTCCCATGCCCCCGACCGCGGAGCTGATCGGCGCCGCCGTCACGCTGCTCGGCCTCGGATTCCTGACCGTGTGCAGCGTGCGCAGCATCACGCGGCGCGGGCCCTCGGAAGCGGAATAACCCCGTCCTTGTCGTCCCCTCGGGGGTGGGAGGGACCTGGCGCGGACCCTCGGAAGCGGAACAGGCCCGTCCCCGTCGTCCCCTCGGGAGCGGGAGGGGACCGGCGCCCTGTCGTCACGCCCCGCCGTCCGTCCGGTATGCGGCACGGGGGTGCCCGCCCCGCACCGCGCATGTGTAGCTTGTCCCTCTGTCTGAGACCCTGATGGGGCTGAGAAGTAGCTGTTGACACCGGAAGGACGGTCGTGCACATCGTCATCATGGGCTGCGGGAGAGTGGGTTCCGCTCTCGCCCAGACCCTGGAGCAACAGGGGCACACGGTCGCCGTGATCGACCAGGACCCCACCGCCTTCCGTCGGCTGGGTCCCGGCTTCGGTGGTCGCCGGGTCACCGGGATCGGCTTCGACCAGGACACCCTGCGCGAGGCGGGCATCGAGGAGGCCGGTGCCTTCGCGGCGGTCTCCAGCGGCGACAACTCGAACATCATTTCGGCGCGGGTGGCCCGCGAGATGTTCGGCGTGCAGAACGTCGCGGCCCGCATCTACGACCCCCGACGGGCCGAGGTCTACCAGCGCCTCGGCATCCCGACCGTGGCCACGGTCCGCTGGACGGCCGACCAGATGCTGCGCCGGCTGCTGCCCTCGGGGGCGGAGCCGCTGTGGCGCGATCCCACCGGGGGCGTCCAGCTCGCCGAGGTGCACGCGTCCCCGAAGTGGGTCGGCCACAAGATCAGCAGGCTGCAGGAGGAGACGGGCGTCCGGGTGGCGTTCCTGACCCGCCTCGGCGAGGCGATGCTGCCGACCTCGCAGACCGTGCTGCAGGAGGGCGACCTCGTGCACGTGATGATGCGGACGGACGACGTGGACAAGGTCGAGGCGGCGTTCGCCGAGGGCCCCGAAGAGGAGAGCGGTCACTGATGAGGGTCGCCATTGCCGGTGCCGGCGCGGTCGGTCGCTCGATCGCGGGCGAGCTGCTGGAGAACGGCCACGAGGTCCTTCTCGTCGACAAGGCGCCGACCGCCATCTCGGTCGAGCGCGTCCCGCAGGCCGAGTGGCTGCTCGCCGACGCCTGCGAGATCACGTCCCTGGACGAGGCGGCGCTCCAGCGCTGCAACGTGGTGATCGCCGCCACGGGCGACGACAAGGTGAACCTGGTCGTCTCCCTGCTGGCGAAGACGGAGTACGGCGTGCCGCGCGTCGTCGCCCGGGTGAACAACCCGAAGAACGAGTGGCTGTTCAACGAGGCGTGGGGCGTGGACGTCGCCGTGTCCACGCCGCGGCTGATGTCGGCGCTGGTCGAGGAGGCGGTGAGCGTCGGCGACCTGGTGCGGCTGCTGCGCTTCAGTCACGGCGACGCCAACCTGGTCGAGCTGACGCTGCCGGAGGAGTCGGCGCTGGCCGGCACCCAGGTCGGTGACGTCCAGTGGCCCGAGGACACCTCCCTGGTCACGATCATCCGCGGCACCCGGGTGCTCACCCCGTCGCAGGAGGACTCGCTGGAGGCCGGTGACGAACTGCTGTTCGTGGCCGCGCAGGCCCGCGAGGAGCAGCTGGAGGACCTGCTGTCGGTGCGGCGCAAGGACGCGGAGGGCTGAGCCGCCCGAGGGGTACGACGACGAGGGGCGCCCGGTGGTTTCCGGGCGCCCCTCGTCGCGTCGTAGGGCTTCGGCCTTGTCCGGGCCGGTCTGGGCTGGGCTGCCTATGCCTCGCGGCGGTGGCGGCCGCCCGCCGGGCCCGCCGACGGCGTTCCCCCGGAGCCGTCGCCGCCCTCGGCCGCCAGGGCGGCCTTGCGCTCCTCCTCGGCCTTCTCCTGCGCCTCCATCTCCGCGAACACGTCGATGGGCGCGGGCGCCTTCGCCAGGAACACCCAGGTCAGCCAGACCGCCAGCAGGAACGGCGGGATCTTCAGGGCGATCAGGATCCAGCCGAGCTGGGTGGTGTCCGCCCACCAGTACAGCGGGAAGAGGATCGCGCACTTGGCGAGCAGGATCAGGCCCCATGCCCAGCTGGCCTTGGTGTACGCCTTCTTGCGTCCCGGGTTGCGGGTGCGCCAGGAGAGGTTCTCCTTGAAGACCGGGCCGAGGATCAGGCCGATCAGCGGGACCCCGGCGAGCGCGGTGACGATGTACGCCAGGCTCAGGCCCAGGGTGTACAGCATGCCCGGCAGGTAGAAGTCCTTGGCGTTGCCGGTCATCATCGCGAAGACCACGCCGAAGGCCACGCCGAAGACGCCGCTGAAGGCGTGCTTGACGGTGTCCCGCATCACCAGCCGGACCACGACCAGCACCACGGAGACCGCCAGGGCGGCGATCGCCGACCAGTGCAGGTCCTTGTTCACCGTGAAGATGCTGACGAAGAGCAGGCCGGGAAGCACGGTCTCGACCATGCCCCGGACCCCGCCGAACGCCTCGAAAAGCGCGGCCTCCGTCACCGCCCTCGCCCCGTCGTCGGCGGTCGTCTCTTCGGTCCGCTTGTCGAGTGACGTCACGGGCTACTCCCGTCCGAGGGGTCGCAGTTCGTACTTGGGGTTGAAGAGCACCCGGCGGCCCCGGCTCATGGAGATCCGGCCCGATGCGATCAGCTTGCGCCCCGGTTCTATACCCACGATGGAGCGCCTGCCGAGCCACACCACGTCCAGGGCCGCGGAACCGTCGAACAGCTCCGCCTCCAGGGCCGGGACTCCGGCGCGCGGACGCAGGGTGACCGTGCGCAAGGTACCAGTAACCGTGACGATCTGCCGGTCGTGGCAGTCACCGATCCGGGTGCACCCCGCGGTCTCGGCGTCCTCGCGCAGCTCCTCCGACTCCAGGTCCTCCTGCGACGAGGAGAGCCGGTCGAGCATGCGCCGGAACCGGCCCGTCGGCTTCTCGGGTCGAGGAACAGCACTCATGCCTGAAGGGTACCGGGGTGGGCCGACCGGGCCGTAACCGCTCTCACTTCTCGAAGCGGTAGCCCATCCCCGGTTCGGTGACGAAGTGCTCGGGGTGCGAGGGGTCCGCCTCCAGCTTCCTGCGCAGCTGGGCCATGTACACGCGCAGGTAGTTCGTCTCCGTGCCGTACGACGGACCCCACACCTCCTGGAGCAGCTGCTTCTGGCTGACCAGACGGCCGGTGTTGCGCACCAGCACCTCCAGCAGGTGCCACTCGGTCGGGGTCAGTCGTACGTCCTTGCCGCCCCTGTTGACCTTCTTCGCGGCGAGGTCCACGGTGAACTGCGCGGTCTCCACCGTCGTCACGTCGTCCTCGCCGCCGCCGACGGGCTCGGCGCGGCGGACGGCGGCGCGCAGCCGGGCCAGCAGTTCGTCCATGCCGAAGGGCTTGGTGACGTAGTCGTCGGCGCCCGCGTCCAGGGCCTCGACCTTCTCGTCGGAGGAGTGCCGGGCGGACAGCACCAGGATCGGCACCCTCGTCCAGCCGCGCAGGCCCCGGATCACCTCGACGCCGTCCATGTCGGGCAGGCCCAGGTCGAGGACGACGACGTCGGGGTGGCGGGAGGCGGCGAGGTCGAGGGCGGTGCGGCCGTCGGGTGCGGCGTCGACCTCGTACTTGCGTGCCTTGAGGTTGATCACGAGGGCGCGCACGATCTGCGGCTCGTCGTCGACCACCAGCACCCTGGTCATGAAACCTGCCTTTCTGGGTGTACGGGGCTCAGCTTTCCGGGTGTCCGGGGCTCAGTCCGGGTGTGTGTCCGGAGCTGGGTCCCGTCTCCGGGACCCGGTCCGGATGTGTGCCCGGAACTGGGTCCCGTCTCCGGGGCTCGGTCCGGTCGTACGCGACTCGGTCCGGTCGTACGCGGCTCAGTCCGGTCGTACGCGGCTCAGTCCGGTCGTACGCGGCTCAGTCCGGTCGTACGGGGCTCAGCGCCCCCTGGGGACGGTGCGGCCTGCCGCGGCCGCCGGGTGCGCGGCGCGGCTCGGGACGGTCCGCGCCGGGGCCGGCCCGGGGCGGCTCCCCGACCGGACCGGCCGCACGGAGGCTGAGCACCATCGTGAGGCCGCCGCCGGGCGTGTCCTCGGCGTTGAGGGTGCCGCCCATGGCCTCGGCGAAGCCGCGCGCGACCGCGAGGCCGAGGCCGACACCCGCGCCGCGCGGGGCGTCGCCGTACCGCTGGAACGGTTCGAAGATGCGGTCCTTGGCCTCGTCCGGCACCCCGGGGCCGCGGTCGACGACGCGCACCTCGACACGGTCGGCGATGGCGCTTGCCGAGACCAGGACGGACCCGTGCGCGGGACTGTACTTGACCGCGTTCTCGACGATGTTGGCCATCGCGCGCTCCAGGAGCCCGGCGTCCACGGCGACCATCGGCAGGGTCTCGGGGACGTCCAGGTGCACGCTGTCCTCGGGCACCCCGCCCAGGGCCATGGGAACCACCTCGTCGAGATCGATCTCGCGGATCAGCGGGGTGACGGTGCCGGTCTGCAGGCGGGACATGTCCAGCAGGTTGCCCACGAGGTGGTCGAGCCGGTCGGAGCCCTCCTCGATGCCTTCGAGCAGTTCCGCCCGGTCCTCCTCGGACCACTCGACGTCCTCGGAGCGCAGTGAGGAGACGGCGGCCTTGATGGCGGCGAGGGGGGTGCGCAGGTCGTGGCTGACGGCGGCGAGGAGGGCGGTGCGGATGCGGTTGCCCTCGGCCAGGGCCCGGGCCCGGTCGGCCTGCTCCTGGAGCCTGCGGCGGTCCAGGACCACGGCGGCCTGGGCGGCGAAGGCGGCGAGCACCCGCCGGTCGGAGGCCGGCAGGACGCGTCCGGTCAGCGCCAGCGCCATGTGGTCGCCGACGGGCATGTCCACGTCCGCGTCCTCCGGGCGCTGCAGCGGGCGGTCGGTGCCGACGCGGCCCGCGCAGGTCCACGGGTCGACGTCGCTCTGCCGTTCGAGGAGGGCCACCGATTCCATGGCGAAGGTCTCGCGGACCCGTTCCAGAAGGGCCTCGAGGCTGGTCTCGCCGCGCAGGACGCTGCCCGCCAGGAAGGACAGTATCTCGGCCTCGGCGCGCAGCCGGGCTGCCTGGTGGGTGCGGCGGGCCGCGAGGTCGACCACGGAGGCCACGGAGACGGCGACGCCGACGAAGATCGCGATGGCCACGATGTTCTTGGGGTCGGCGATGGTCAGCCGGTGCAGGGGCGGGGTGTAGTAGTAGTTCAGCAGGAACGACCCGACGGCCGCCGAGGCGAGCGCCGGCAGCAGTCCGCCGAGCAGGGCCGCTGCCACCGTCAGGGTGAGGAACAGCAGCATGTCGTTGGCCAGGCCGAGGTCGACGCCGTTGAGCAGCAGGGCGAGGACCACCGGGCCGGCGAGCGCCATCACCCAGCCCCAGGCGATGCGGACCCGCCCGAGCCGCGCGCCCCTGGCCACGGGCAGTCCGCGCCCCTTCGCGATCTGGCCGTGGGTGACGATGTGCACGTCGAGGTCGGGGCCGGACTCGCGGGCCACGGTGGCGCCGACGCCGGGCCCGAAGACGTACTGCCACGTCTTGCGGCGCGAGGAGCCCAGCACGATCTGGGTGGCGTTGACGCCGCGCGCGAAGTCGAGCAGGGCGGCTGGTATGTCATCGCCCACGACGTGGTGGAAGGTGCCGCCCAGGTCCTCCACGAGGGTGCGCTGGACGGTCAGTTCCTTCGGGGAGGCGGCGGTGAGGCCGTCGCTGCGGGCGATGTAGACGGCCATGACCTCGCCGCCCGCGCCCTTCTCCGCCAGCCGGGCGGCCCGGCGGATCAGGGTGCGCCCCTCCGGCCCGCCGGTCAGCCCCACCACGATGCGCTCGCGCGAGCCCCAGATCTTCGAGACCCGGTGCTCGCTGCGGTACTGCTGCAGGTACTCGTCGACCCGGTCGGCGACCCACAGCAGCGCCAGCTCGCGCAGTGCGGTGAGGTTGCCGGGGCGGAAGTAGTTGGACAGGGCCGCGTCGACCTTGTCCGGCTGGTAGATGTTGCCGTGCGCCATCCGGCGGCGCAGGGACTCGGGCGACATGTCGACCAGTTCGATCTGGTCGGCGCGGCGCACGACCTCGTCGGGGACCGTCTCGCGCTGCCGTACGCCGGTGATCGACTCCACGACGTCACCGAGTGATTCCAGGTGCTGGATGTTGACGGTCGAGACGACGTCGATGCCGGCGGCGAGCAGTTCCTCCACGTCCTGCCAGCGCTTGGCGTTGCGGGAACCGGGGATGTTGGTGTGGGCGAGTTCGTCCACCAGGGCGACCGCGGGGGCGCGGCGCAGCACGGCGTCCACGTCCATCTCCGTGAAGACGGCTCCCCGGTGCTCCAGCTCCGTGCGCGGCACCTGCTCCAGACCGTGCAGCATCACCTCGGTACGCGGCCGGCCGTGGTGCTCCACGAAGGCGACGACGCAGTCGGTGCCCCGTTCCACCCGGCGGTGCGCCTCGGACAGCATCGCGTACGTCTTGCCCACTCCCGGTGCCGCACCGAGATAGATCCGAAGCTTGCCGCGTCCCATGGCCTCATTGTCTTCCCGTCACACCTGTGCACGCAGCGTCGACCTTACGGCCAACAATCCCGACAAATGGAGCCGGGTGAGACCCCGACGCTGTCTTTGACACAACCCTGACGCGTAAGGAAGCGGGCACGACGCCCTGCGAAGGCCGGGGGTCTGCCAAGGGCCGGAGGAGAAGGCCGGCGGGTACCAGGCAGGGCACCGCTCCATGCGGCGGGCACCCGCCCGGGACGTCGGGCACCCGCCCGGGACGTCGGGCGCAGGCCCGGGACGTCGGGCGCAGGCCCGGGACGTCGGGCGCAGGCCCGGGACGTCGGACGGAAAGCCGCCCAGCGTCACGTCCCCGCCCGGGGACAGCAAGCGTCAGCCCGTAGCGGGAGTGTCCCCCGGGGTCAGTGTTCGACTATCTCGCCGTCCCGGAGTTCCAGGACGCGGTCGGCGAGGTCGAGGAGGGTCAGGTCGTGGGTGGCGACCAGGGCGGTGACCTGCTGGCTGTGCACCACGGCGCGGAGCAGTTCCATCACGGCGAGGCCGGTCTCCGCGTCGAGCTGGCCGGTCGGCTCGTCGGCGATGAGGAGCGCGGGGTCGTTGGCGAGGGCGCGGGCGATGGCGACGCGCTGCTGCTGGCCGCCGGACAGCTCGCCGGGCCGCTGCCTGGTGTGGTCGGCGAGGCCGACCAGGGAGAGCAGCAGCTCCACGCGCTCCTCACGCTCGCGGGGATCGGCGCGCCGCATCCGCAGGGGCACCCCCACGTTCTCCGCGGCGGTGAGGATGGGGATCAGGCCGAAGGACTGGAAGACGAAGCCGACGTGGTCACGGCGCAGGGCCAGCAGGCCTTCCTCGCCCAGTTCGGACAGGTCGCGGCCGTCGACGTGGACCCTGCCCTCGTCCGGTTCGTCGAGGCCGCCCACGATGTTCAGCAGGGTGGTCTTGCCCGAGCCGGAACGGCCCTTGAGCGCGACGAGTTCGCCCCGCGGCACCTCGAAGGAGACGCCGCGCAGGGCGTGCACCGCGCCGGCCCCCTGCCCGTAGGACTTGTGGACGTTCTCGACACGCACCATCGTGTCGGTGACGACCTGGCTCATGTGCTGCCCTCCCCGCTGTGCTCCCCCGTGGACCGGGCGCCAGTATCACGACCGGCGGCCCGTTCGATCAATCCCTCAACGGACGGCATCCGGTATTGGTTTCCGCAGGAGCCACAGAAACCGCGGAAACCGCGGAAACCGCGGAAACCGCGGAAACCGCGGAAAACACGGAAAGCACGGAAAGCACGGAAAGCGCAGAAGGGCCGCCCCTTCACGGGTGCGGCCCTCGGTGTTCTGCGGTGCTACTCCCTAGCGCACCTCGGTGATCTCCGGGCCGCGCTGCAGCTGGCCCATGCCGCCGGAGAAGCGGGACTGGCCCTCGTCCTGCTGGACG
The DNA here is from genome assembly GCF_042268205.1 of Streptomyces sp. NPDC056160. Classification (NCBI taxonomy): domain Bacteria; kingdom Bacillati; phylum Actinomycetota; class Actinomycetes; order Kitasatosporales; family Streptomycetaceae; genus Streptomyces; species Streptomyces sp. NPDC056160. The sequence goes on along the minus strand of NZ_JBHJUW010000037.1, from coordinate 48,121 downwards.
CCCTCGGGCACCATCTGCGCGTCGTTCGGCAACTGCAGCACGATCGGGTCGCGGGGCGCCATCGGCCCCTCGCCGCGGACGACGACCGTGTCGCGGAAGATCTGTTCCAGCAGCCCGGCCGCCTGCGGCTGCACCGCTCCCTGGCCGGAGATGACCCCGCGCAGGAACCAGCGGGGGCCGTCCACGCCGACGAACCGCACGACCTGGAAGCCGCCCGTGCCGTCCGGCAGCTGCACCGGCACCTGTGCGCGCAGTTCCCAGCCCAGCGGGCCCTCGACCTCGTCGATGATGCCGCCCTGCTGGGTGATGCCGGACGCGATCTCCTCGCGTACCTCGCCCCAGATGCCCTCGCGCTTGGGTGCGGCGAAGGCCTGCAACTGGACCGCGCTGTCCCCCAGGACGACGGTCGCCGCGACGATCGCGTCGCCCGCGACCTCCACCCGCAGCTCCATTCCGTCCACACCCGGCACGAACAGACCGCCCAGGTCGACGCGGCCCTCGTTCGGGTCGCCGACCTCGGTGCTGTCCCAGGGACCGTCGGGCCGCGGCTCGGGCTCGAGCCGCACCCGCTCGCGCTCGGCCTCGTCCTCTTCGTCCGCCTCGGTGCCGACGCTGTCGACGACCTGCTCGGCCTCGCCGGCCGCGTCCTCGGCGGCACCCTTCTTCTTGCGACGTCCGAACACGTCACTGTCCTTCCCGGTCGGATACGACCGAAGCGTATCGATTCCCACCCGCCGGGCCGCTCATGGCAGCCCGGCCGCTTGTGCCGCTCCTACCGTCCACCGCGGCATGGCCACCGGTGGACCCGAAGCCCCCTTCGGCCCGCGCCGAGTCGGGAAGTTCCGCCACCTCCTGGAAGCGGACCCTCTCGACCTGCTGGACGACCAGTTGGGCAATCCGGTCGAAGCGCTCGAACCGCACGGACTCGCGCGGATCGAGATTCACCACGATCACCTTGATCTCCCCACGGTACCCGGCATCAACCGTCCCCGGGGCATTCACGAGGGCGACACCGCACCGGGCGGCCAGGCCGGACCGGGGGTGCACGAAGGCCGCGTACCCCTCGGGGAGGGCGATGGACACACCCGTGGGCAGGACGGCCCGCTCTCCGGGAGCGAGCGTGCGGGCGACGGTGGTGCGCAGGTCCGCGCCCGCGTCGCCGGGGTGCTCGTATCCCGGAAGCGGTACGCCGGGGTCGACGCGGCGGATCAGCACGTCCAGCGGGGCGCGGCCGCAGGGGCCGAGAGGACGGGAGGAGCCAGCGGGGTCCGCGGGGTTTGCGGGGTCTACGGGGTTCAGGTGGCTCACGGGTTCACCTCGAAGGCGCGGGCACGGCGGACCTGGTCCGGGTCGTCCATCGCCGCCCGGATCTCCTCCTGGCGGCCGTGCTGCACGAAGTGGTCGACCTTGACCTCGATGAACAAGGCGTCGGCGCGGACGGCGACCGGCCCGGCGGGGCCGCCGACGCGGCCGGTGGCCGTGGAGTAGATCTTCCGCCCGGCCACCGCGGTGACCTCGGCCTCCAGGTGGAGCGTCGTCCCGACCGGGACCGGCCGCACGAAGTCGGTCTCCAGGCGCCCGGTGACCGCGACCGTCCGCAGCAGCCAGTTCAGTGAACCGAGCGTCTCGTCCAGGGCGGTCGCGAGGACGCCGCCGTGCGCTAGGCCCGGCGCGCCCTGGTGGGCGCTCTGCACGGTGAACTCGGCGGTGATGCTCACGCCCTCCCCGGCCCGCGCCTGCAGGTGCAGCCCGTGCGGCTGGTCGCCGCCGCATCCGAAGCATCCGCCGTAGTGCGCGCCGAGGAGTTCCCCGGGCGCGGGGGCGTCGGGGTGCCGTACGGGCTTGCGGGCGTCGGCGGGAGGCTGAAGAGCTGCGGAACTACCACTCACAGGCGCAGACCTTACCCGCGCGTCGGCGTTGTCCGGACACCGTGCCAAGCTTGGTTCCATGCAGCTTCCCGCCCAGCCGTACGAAGAACGTCTCACCGCCCCCCGTTCGTGGTGGCTGATCAGCTTCCTGATCGGTGTCTCGTGCGCCCTGATCCTGTTCCCGTTCGGCACCCTGCCGATGCTCGGCGGCCTGGTCGGCGGCACGGCGGTCGCGGCAGTCGTGGCCAGCTCCTACGGGTCGCTCCGCATCCGTGTCGTGGGCGGCTCGCTGATCGCGGGCGAGGCGAAGGTGCCCGTCACGGCCCTGGGCGACGCGGAGATCCTGGACGCGGAGGAGGCGCGCGCCTGGCGCACGTACAAGGCCGACACCCGGGCGTTCCTGCTGCTGCGCGCCTACATCCCCACGGCGCTGCGGGTGGAGGTCACCGATCCGCAGGACCCGACGCCCTACCTGTACCTGTCGACGCGGGAGCCGGAGCGGCTGGCGGAGGCGCTGCGTGCGGCGCGGGCGGCCACGTCTCCGGAGACGGCCGCTTAGAGGGCCTGTTCGGCGGATCGTGCCGCGGACGCGGGGTGCGGCACGCCCTCTCCCGAGCCATCGAGCAGGGGGACCGCCAGCGGCGTCGTCGCCGGTTGCCGACTCCCCCACGCTCGGCTTCGCTAGCGCGGGGGACCCCCACCGCGTCGACGCCCTCCTCCGCCTTGCGACTGCACGCACCGCGCCCCGCTCACGTGGGCATACAGGGCGCCGTGTCCTTCGGCGACTTGATCCGCCGGACAGTCCTTGGTCAGCCCCCTGCCCCCTGGGGGCCGTCGTCCATCGGGAGCGGGGCCTCGGGGGGCTCCAGGGGCGGCAGCGCGGGCAGTTCGTCCCAGGGGACCTGGATCTTGCGCAGGTCGGCGCGGACGCGGGCCGCGAGTCTCCTGGTGTCGCGCCGGTTGATCACGGCGCCGACGGCGGCGCCCACGAGGAAGGGCATCAGGTTCGGCAGGTCCCGGACCATGCGCTTCATGATCTGCTGGCGCAGACGGCGCTTCATCTGGCCGCCTAGGGCCGAGTCGACGGTCGACGGCTTGGTCACGTCGATCCCGCGCTCCCCGGACCAGGAGGTCAGGTACACGGCGCTGCGCGCTCCGAGGTGGCCCGGGGGCCGCACTCCGTAGACCTCGTGGAGTTCGGCGATCAGTTTGATCTCCACCGCGGCGACTCCGGTGATCTCCGCGGCCAGTTCGGTGGGCATCGCGGGCGGTACGGGCAGCATGGCCGCGGCGCCGATCCCCGCGCCGATGGTGGACGTCCCGTGGGCGGCGCCCGCGACGAGCTTGTCCGCCAGTTCCTCGGGGCCGAGGTCCGGGAACCGCCGGCGCAGTGCGGCGAGGTCGCGCACCGGGATCCGGGGGACGATGTCGATGATCCGGTCGGCGAGGTGGGACAGCGCCGCTCTGGCGCGGCTGCCGCTCTTGCGGACGCCGTTCCTCGCGGCCTCGCCGGCCCGGTCGCGGATCACCGCGAGGCGGCGCCGGGCGAGGGGCGCGGGCCTTGCCGCCGAGGCGGCGGGGTCGCCACGCCCAGACACCTGCGCGAGCGAGGCCGATCCCGTCGATGATGCTGTCGCATCCGTCCGGTCGGACGAACGGGATGGGCCTCGCTCGTGGTCACGCGCGCCGTGGGAGCCGTCAAACGGCTCCGGGTCCGCTCCCCCGTGGGAGAAGCGGCGCTTCCGAGGAGGGGTCGAGCCGGTCACGGCCGACCCTGCCTCAGTCGCAGTCGCGGCAGATCGGCTGACCGTTCTTCTCGCGGGCCAGCTGACTGCGGTGGTGCACCAGGAAGCAGCTCATGCAGGTGAACTCGTCCTGCTGCTTGGGCAGCACCCGGACGGCCAGCTCCTCGTTGGAGAGGTCTGCTCCGGGCAGTTCGAGGCCTTCGGCGGCCTCGAACTCGTCGACGTCCACGGCGGAGGTCGACTTGTCGTTCCGCCTGGCCTTCAGCTCTTCAAGGCTGTCCGAGTCGACGTCGTCGTCGGTCTTGCGTGGAGTGTCGTAATCGGTTGCCATGTCGCTCTCCCCCTCTGGGTGTCTGCGGGTGTCTCCAGCGCACGTAACGCGTGAGAGGCCGGACTTGTGCCCGACCCGAGGCGGAGATTTTGCCTCACATCAAGGTCTGTTACTCAATCGACACCCAACCGCACTCCTCAAGAGTGATCGGCTTGGATGGCGATGGGGACCGTACACGGTTCGAATGTCGCACTTCAAAGCGGTCTCACCGTGTACTTCCCGTGATCAGGACCCCTGAAAACCCGGATTTTTCCGGCTTTTCGCCACCTTCCATGATCACGGTCCGTAGACGGCCGGAAATCGTTCCATGTGATCGATCACACAGGAAGAGGTTGGTAAGGGCTCCTGAAAATTCCGCGCAAAGCGAACACGCTCAGGTGTCGCCGCCATGATCTCAGATCGGCAGGGTGACTCGCATCACGAGCCCTCCTCCCTCACGAGGCTGGGCCGCGATGTGCCCGCCGTGCGCCCGCGCCACGGAGCGCACGATGGACAGCCCGAGGCCCACACCCTTGTCGCTGCCGGTGCGCTCGGTACGCAGCCGCCTGAAGGGCTCGAAGAGGTTGTCCACCTCGTACGCCGGTACGACCGGACCGGTGTTCGTGACGACCAGGACGGCCTGCCCGTGCTGGACGTCCGTCGTGACCTCCACCCAGCCCTCCTCGGCCACGTTGTAACGCACCGCGTTCTGCAGGAGGTTCAGCGCGATCCGCTCCAGCAGCACGCCGTTGCCCTGGACGACGGCGGGCTTGCGCTCGCCGCGGATCTCCACGCCCTTGGCCTCCGCCTCCGCGTGCACCTGGTCGATCGCCTGCGAGGCGACCTCGGCCAGGTCCACCGGCTTGCGCTCGACGATCTGGTTGTCGCTGCGGGCGAGCAGCAGCAGGCCCTCCACGAGCTGCTCGCTGCGTTCGTTGGTGGCCAGCAGGGTCTTGCCGAGCTGCTGCAGCTCCACGGGCGCGTGCGGGTCCGAGAGGTGCACCTCCAGCAGCGTGCGGTTGATCGCCAGCGGCGTGCGCAGCTCGTGCGAGGCGTTGCCGACGAAGCGCTGCTGGGCGGTGAAAGCCCGTTGCAGCCGTTCCAGCATGTCGTCGAAGGTGTCCGCCAGCTCCTTCAGCTCGTCGTCGGGGCCGTCCAGCTCGATCCGCCGGGACAGGTCTGAGCCGGCCACCGCGCGGGCGGTCCGGGTGATCCGGCCCAGCGGCGCCAGCACCCGGCCCGCCATGGCGTAGCCGAAGGCGAACGCGATGACGGCGAGGCCGAGCAGCGCGAGCAGCGAGCGGCTGAGCAGGTCGTCCAGAGCGTGCTGGCGCTGCTGGTTCGCACACTCGTTCATGGCGTGGTTCAGCTCGTCGGCCGTCGTCGGGTTCGGGAAGTTGCACGTCTGACTGGAGACCTGCCCGGAGACGATCTTGAACGGCAGTTCACTGCCCACGTTCAGCGCGTTCGCCGCGAGCAGGTAGATGATCGACAGCAGCAGGATCCCGGCGATCAGGAACATGCCGCCGTACAGCAGGGTGAGCCGTATGCGGATGGTGGGGCGCAGCCACGGGAAGGGCGGTTCCGGCCTGCGGGGGTCCCAGGTGGGCTTCGGGGGCGCCTGGGGCGGCGCGGGTGACGCTGCCACGGCGGATCAGATCCGGTAGCCGGAGCCGGGGACGGTGACGATCACCGGGGGTTCCCCCAGCTTGCGGCGCAGGGTCATCACGGTGACGCGCACCACGTTGGTGAACGGGTCGGTGTTCTCGTCCCAGGCCTTCTCCAGGAGCTGCTCGGCCGAGACGACCGCGCCCTCGCTGCGCATGAGGACCTCCAGCACGGCGAACTCCTTGGGCGCCAGCTGGACCTCCCGGCCGTCGCGGAACACCTCGCGCCGGTTGGGGTCGAGCTTGATCCCGGCGCGCTCCAGAACGGGCGGCAGGGGCACGCTGGTGCGCCGGCCGAGGGCACGCACGCGTGCCGTCAGCTCGCTGAACGCGAAGGGTTTGGGCAGATAGTCGTCGGCGCCGATCTCCAGCCCCTCCACACGGTCGCTGACGTCGCCGGAGGCGGTGAGCATCAGCACGCGGGTGGGCATGCCCAGCTCGACGATCCTGCGGCAGACGTCGTCGCCGTGCACGAGCGGGAGGTCGCGGTCGAGGACGACCACGTCGTAGTCGTTGACGCCGATGCGTTCCAGGGCGGCCGCACCGTCGTACACGACGTCGACGGCCATGGCCTCCCGGCGCAGTCCGGTGGCCACCGCATCGGCGAGCAGCTGCTCGTCCTCGACGACGAGTACGCGCACGTCGCTTGTCCTTCCTGTGTCCGCCGCGCGGCGCCGCTGGGGCACACGTGGGCAGGGATCTTCATGGGTGTGTTGCCTCCATCCTGCCCTTTTCGGCCATAAGTCGGCTGTAAGCCGGGGGACCGGCGCCCGCGCGAGGGCGGCCCGCGTGACCTCCGCGACAGATGAGCGGGGCATGAGTGCCGGGTGTGCGGGGGATGAAGGACACGGGAATGCGGAACTTTCTCGCGCGGTTGAGGTTTCCGCGGGAGACAGCAGGGGGAGGACGGCTTTACACCCCGCGATCACGCTCTGCATGTACCGCACCACCATGCGGTACGCCGCGATCCGCTTCCGCAGAGTGGGCGTGGGTGTCCGGCACCGTCGCCGCCCGGCAGGGCAGCGCTGGGCACCTGATGGAGACGTGATCGCCCCTTCCCAACGGCACACCCCCGTGCCACCGACCCACGACCCAGGACGAGGGGGCGCAGCATGGACGCATTCACCGCAGGACTTCTGCAGCGCATAAAGGCGACCGAGTCCGACCTGACGCGGGCTCGTGACGAGGGCGACGACTTCCTCGTCGAGGTGGAGCTGGCCGAACTCGACGACCTGCGCCGCCTCGCCGCCGAACACGGTGTGGAGGTCGGCGTGTCCGCCGTCTGATGAGCCTGCACGCGTGACGGGACCCCGGCGAATCCAGCGCCGGGGTCCCGTTTCGTGTCCGCGCGCCCACGGGGCGCCCTGCCCACGTGGGCGAGCGAGCCGTCAAACGCCGTCGTGCCAGGCGCCGAAGTCCTCCAGGAGGCCCTGGAGGGGCTGGAAGACGCCGGGGGTGGCGGCGATGGTCAGGTCGCGGGAGACACGCTCCTGGGGGCGGCCACCGGTCACCGCGCCCGCCTCCCGGGCGATCAGGTCTCCGGCCGCGTAGTCCCAGGGGTTCAGGCCGCGCTCGTAGTAGCCGTCGAGGCGGCCCGCGGCCACGTCGCACAGGTCGATCGCGGCCGAGCCGCCGCGGCGGATGTCGCGGACGAGCGGGATCAGCCGCCGGGCGACGTCGGCCTGGTGGGCGCGGACGTCGGTGACGTAGTTGAAGCCGGTGGAGACCAGGGCCTGGTCCAGGGGGGCGTCCGCGCGGCAGGCCAGCTTGCGCTCGCCGGCCCAGACGCCGGAGGCCCAGGCGCCCCGGCCGCGCACCGCGCGGAAGGTCTCCCCGCGCATCGGGGCGGCGACGACCCCCACCACGGTCTCGCCGTCCTGCTCGGCCGCGATGGAGACGGCCCAGGTGGGCAGCCCGTAGAGGTAGTTCACGGTGCCGTCGAGCGGGTCGACGACCCAGCGGATGCCACTGGTGCCCTCGGTGGCGGCGCCCTCCTCGCCGAGGAAGCCGTCGTCGGGCCGGCGGTCGGCGATCAGGCCGGTGATCAGCTTCTCGGCCGCGATGTCCATCTCGGTGACGACGTCGATCGGGCTGGACTTGGTGGCGGCCACCCCGAGGTCGGCCGGGCGGCCGTTCCTGAGCAGGTCGGAGGCGCGGGCGGCGGCCTGGAGGGCGATCTGGAGCAGTTCGGTGTGCAGGGCGTCGGTCACGGTCGTCCTCACGCGTAGGGGCTGTCGGCGCCCGCGGCGGCGGGGCGGGGTGCGCGGGCCGGGCAGCAGCCCACCGGGCACAGGTCGTGGCTCGCGCCGAGCGCGCCCAGGGCGCACGGCGTGACCCGCCGACCGCTCTCGGTGGCGGCGCGCTCCAGGACCAGGTCGCGCACGGCGGCGGCGAAGCGGGGGTCGGCGCCGACGGTGGCCGAGCGGCGCACCGGCAGACCCAGTTCCCCGGCCTTGGCCTTGGCCTCCGTGTCGAGGTCGTACAGCACCTCCATGTGGTCGGAGACGAAGCCGATGGGTGCCATGACGAGGGCGGGGGCCCCGGCCGCGTGCCGCTCTTCGAGGTGGTCGCAGATGTCGGGTTCCAGCCACGGGATGTGCGGGGCGCCGGAGCGCGACTGGTAGACGAGCTGCCAGGGGTGGTCGACGCCGGTGCGCTCGCGGACCGCGTCGGCGATCAGCCGGGCCACGTCCAGGTGCTCGCGGACGTACGCGCCGCCGTCGCCGTGCTCCTCGGCGGGGCCGGAGGTGTCGGCGGCCGAGGTGGGGATGGAGTGGGTGGTGAAGGCGATGTGGGCGCCGTCGCGGACGTCGCCGGGCAGGTCGGCGAGGGACTCGAGCACGCCGTCGATCATGGGCTCGACGAAGCCCGGGTGGTTGAAGTAGTGCCGCAGCTTGTCGATCCTCGGCACCTCCAGGCCCTCGGCTTCGATCGTCGCCAGCGCGTCGGCGAGGTTCTCCCGGTACTGGCGGCAGCCCGAGTAGGAGGCGTAGGCGCTGGTGGCCAGGACCAGGATGCGGCGGCGGCCGTCGCCGACCATGTCCCGCAGGGTGTCGGTCAGGTAGGGCGCCCAGTTGCGGTTGCCCCGGTAGACCGGCAGGTCGAGACCGTGTTCGGCGAAGTCCTTGCGCAGGGCGTCCAGCAGGGCGCGGTTCTGGGCGTTGATGGGGCTGACCCCCCCGAAGAGGAAGTAGTGCTGCCCGACTTCCTTCAGGCGTTCGGTGGGGATGCCGCGCCCGCGGGTCACGTTCTCCAGGAACGGGACGACGTCGTCCGGCCCCTCGGGGCCGCCGAAGGAGAGCAGGAGCAGGGCGTCGTACGGGGTGGCATCGAGCACGTCTGGCATGTCTCGATCCTGCCATCCGACGCCGACGGCCGGGATCGCGACCCGCATGAGCGGGTGCGCCGCGGGCCGGCGGGGCCGTAAGCTGTATCAGCTCCTTTCACGCCTTACCGGATACCCGGAGATCCTGTGCCCAGCCCGTACCGCGCCCTGTTCGCCGCTCCCGGCTCCAGGGGCTTCTCCGCCGCCGGGTTCCTCGGCCGGATGCCGCTGTCGATGATGGGCATCGGCGTGGTCACGATGATCTCCCAGCTGACCGGGCGCTACGGGCTCGCGGGCGCGCTGTCGGCCACCATCGCGCTGGCCGCCGCCGCGTTCGGGCCCCAGATATCCCGCCTGGTCGACCGGTACGGGCAGCGCCGGGTGCTGCGCCCGGCGACGCTCGTCTCGCTCACCGCGGCGGCCGGTCTGCTGCTGGCCGCCTGGTTCCGGTGGCCGGACTGGGTGCTGTTCGTGTGCGCGGCCGGGATCGGCTCGGTGCCCTCGCTGGGGGCTATGGTCCGCGCGCGCTGGGCGGCGCTGTACCGGGGCACCCCGCAGCTGCACACCGCGTACTCGTTCGAGTCGGTGGTGGACGAGGTCTGCTTCATCTTCGGGCCGATCGTCTCCATCGGGCTGTCGACGGCCTGGTTCCCGGAGGCGGGGCCGCTGCTGGCCGCGTGTTTCCTCGCCGTGGGCGTCTTCTGGCTGACGTCGCAGCATGCCACCGAGCCCGAACCGCACCCGCGCGAGCAGCACAGCGGCGGTTCGGCGCTGCGGGCGCGCGGCCTCCAGGTGCTGGTGGCCACCTTCGTGGCGACCGGGTCGATCTTCGGGGCGGTGGACGTGGTCACCGTGGCCTTCGCCGACGAGCGGGGCCACAAGGGCGCCGCCAGTGTCGTGCTCGCGCTGTACGCGGCGGGCTCGTGCACGGCGGGCGTGCTGTTCGGACTGCTGCGGCCCTCGGGAGCGCCCGCCCGCCGCTGGCTGCTGGGCGTATGCACGATGGCCGTGAGTATGATCCCCCTCCTACTGGTCGGAAACCTTCCGTTTCTGGCCGTGGCGCTGTTCGTTGCGGGCCTGTCCGTCGCTCCCACGATGATCACGACGATGGCCCTCGTCGAAGAGCACGTACCGCGCGCGCACCTGACCGAGGGCATGACCTGGGTGAGCACCGGGCTCGCGGTGGGGGTGGCGCTGGGGTCGTCGGTGGCCGGCTGGGTGATCGACTCCTCCGGCGCGCGCTCCGGGTACGGGGTCCCGGCGGTCGCCGGGGCCGTCGCGGTCGCGGTCGGTTTCCTCGGGTACCGCCGGCTCAGCAGGCCGGCTCCGGGTCGGGGAGGCACCGTTGGGCAGCACAGCGAGCGCGAAGAACGGCATATGGCGTAACTGGGGCGGGAACGTCCGCTCCCGTCCCGCGCGGGAGGTGACACCCGCGTCGGTGGAGGAGCTGGCCGCGGCCGTGCGCCGGGCCGCCGAGGACGGTCTGCCGGTGAAGGCGGTGGGCACCGGGCACTCCTTCACGTCCATCGCCGCCACGGACGGCCTCCTGGTCCGCCCGCAGTTGCTCACCGGCATCCGCGGCATCGACCGCGAGGCCATGACGGTCACGGTGGAGGCGGGCACTCCCCTCAAGCGCCTGAACACGGCGCTGGCGCGCGAGGGGCTCTCGCTCACCAACATGGGCGACATCATGGAGCAGACGGTGTCGGGGGCGACGAGCACCGGCACGCACGGCACGGGCCGCGAGTCGGCCTCCATCGCCGCTCAGATCAAGGCCCTGGAGCTGGTCACGGCGGACGGCTCGGTGCTCAGCTGCTCGGCGCAGGAGAACCCCGAGGTCTTCGCGGCGGCCCGGGTGGGCCTCGGCGCGCTCGGCATCATCACGGCGATCACGTTCGCGGTGGAACCGGTCTTCCTGCTGACCGCCCGCGAGGAACCGATGCCGCTGGACCGGGTGCTGACGGAGTTCGACCAGCTCTGGGCGGAGAACGAGCACTTCGAGTTCTACTGGTTCCCGCACACCGACAGCACCAACACCAAGCGCAACAACCGCAGCGCGGGCCCCGAGGCGCCGGTGGGACCGCTGGCCGGCTGGTTCGAGGACGAGTTCCTGTCCAACGGGATCTTCCAGGTGGCCAACTGGGTCGGCAGGGCGGCGCCCGCGGCCGTCCCGGCGATCGCCCGCGTCTCCAGCCGGGCGCTGTCCGCGCGGACGTACACCGACATCCCGTACAAGGTCTTCACCTCGCCGCGCCGGGTGCGCTTCGTGGAGATGGAGTACGCCGTCCCGCGGACGGCCCTGGCGGACACCCTGCGTGAGCTGAAGGCGATGGTCGACCGTTCCGGCCTGCGGGTGAGCTTCCCGGTGGAGGTGCGCACCGCGCCCGCCGACGACATCACCCTGTCCACCGCCTCGGGCCGGGACAGCGCCTACATCGCCGTCCACATGTTCCGGGGCACGCCCTACCAGCGGTACTTCACCGCCGCCGAGCGCATCTTCACCGCGCACGAGGGACGGCCGCACTGGGGGAAGATCCACACCAGGGACGCGGAGTACTTCGCGCGGGTGTATCCGCGGTTCGGCGAGTTCACTGCGCTGCGGGACCGGCTGGATCCTGAACGCCGTTTCCGGAACGACTACTTGCGGAGGGTGCTGGGGCAGTAGCCGAGGCACCCGGTTCGGGGGTGGCCGTTCCGCCGGTGCCCGGCGTGCCGTCCCCGCGCGGCCCCGCGGAGGACTGGCCTCCGGTTCCCGTGCCGCCGTCCGCGCTCCCGGCGCCCGCGCCGCCTGGGCTCCCCGTGCCCGCCGAGCCCGTGCCGGCGCCGGGGGTCGGTGTGGGGCTCCCCGCCGCGCCCCGGCCGGGGCCTCGGGAGGTGTCGCCCGGCGCGTGTCCGTCACCCGTTCCGGTGCCCGCGCCCGGGGAGGTCGACGTCTGCGGCGTGTCGCCGCCGGAGGGCGACGGCTTGCCGCGGTGACCGGTCACGGCGTCTCCGACCGTGGTGCCGCCCCGGCCGCTGAAGCTGCTGCCCGAGACCAGTTCGTAGGCGGTGATGCCGGCCATGGTGACCCCGAACACCAAGGCCGCCGCGATCACCGGCCGCTTCCAGCTCTTGACGCGGGCCCGGTAGACCGTGCCCTCGGAGAACTCGCCGGGGGCCGGGGCGCCGCGCCCGGCGGGCACCCCGGCGGGCGCACCGGCCGCCACCGGCCGGGTGGGGACGGTGACGGTGACGGTGCGGATCTGCTCGCCCGTGCGCCGGAAGAAGTGCTGGAAGACGGAGCCGCCGCAGGTGGCGACCACACTGACGACCCCGGCCCCGAGGATCGTGCCGTAGACGCCGAAGTACGAGGCGAGTTTCGCGGCCACCACCGCGGCCACGGCACTGCCCGCGACCTGGGGCACGCTCAGGTCGATCCGCCGCTTCCTCACTTCCTCCCCGGCACTCGCCCCGCCATCGCTCTCGGGCTTTTCGCGCATACCCGGACCTTGCCTGCCTCTCCCACACATGACCGACCTTCGGGATCTGATCGGCCGACTGCACGAGAAAGGGACGTACGGACGAAACCGTTAGTTCCGTTTCTGGTGATTACGTGAAGTACGCCACGTTCATGATCGATAAAACGGGTCAGGGGCGGCCAAGTCCTTCGCCTCGCCAGAAGTTGGGCGGCGCGCCGATCCACGCACGTGGTCCGAATGGAGTACTGTGGCGAGCCCTGGGTCCGGCCTCCCGCCGGGGTGTCCGAGACCTGCTGGACCGCCGGGAGGGGGCTGGTTGCACAGGGTGACGCAGTTGGTCACCGAGCGTGGTGAACAGGTAACCGTGCCATAACGGCGATCCAGGGCCCGTGCCCGACACGCCGGGCAACTCGGCAAGGTTGTGGCAGGCTGCACCCGGGCAGGCCACACTCGACTAGCGGAAGCAGCGACGCACGTGACGTCGGCAGGCACCACCCGGGAGGTCCCCATGCCCGAACTGCGTGTCGTGGCCGTCTCCAATGACGGCACACGGCTGGTGCTGAAGGCTGCGGACAGCACGGAGTACACGCTTCCCATCGACGAACGGCTCCGCGCCGCCGTGCGCGGCGACCGTCCCCGCCTCGGCCAGATCGAGATCGAGGTGGAGAGCCATCTCCGCCCCCGCGACATCCAGGCGCGGATAAGAGCAGGTGCGACCGCGGAAGAGGTGGCCCAGCTCGCCGGCATCCCCGTGGACCGCGTACGCCGCTTCGAGGGCCCCGTGCTCGCCGAGCGCGCCTTCATGGCCGAGCGGGCCCGCAAGACCCCGGTCCGGCGCCCCGGCGAGAACTCCGGACCGCTGCTCGGCGAGGCCGTCCAGGAACGGCTGCTGCTGCGCGGCGCAGAGAAGGACACCGTGCAGTGGGACTCCTGGCGCCGCGACGACGGCACCTGGGAGGTCCTGCTGGTCTACCTGGTCGCGGGCGAACCGCACTCGGCGAGCTGGACGTACGACCCGCCACGACGCCTGGTGCAGGCCGTCGACTCGGAGGCGCGCGCCCTGATCGGCGAGTCCGACGACCTCGGCGCCCCGGAACCCAGCTTCCCGTTCGTGCCGCGCATCGCCCGGCTGCCCCGCGACCGCCCCTTGGACCGGGATCGCGACCGGGATCGTCCCGCACTGCCCGCGCAGGCGCTCGAACCGGCCGAGGAGAGCGCGGGCGAGCGCGACTCCCTGACCAGCCTGCTGGAGGCGGTGCCGAGCTTCCGCGGCGACCTGGTGGTGCCCGAGCGCACTCCGGAGCCCGTGGAGGAGCCCGACCAGGAGGCGACGGTGGAGGAACCGCCGGCCCCCGCGGCGTCCGCCGGTGCCGGTTCCGCCTACGCGGACGTCCTCATGCCCCGCTCGGTCAGCAGCCACCGTGACCGCCTCGTCGGCGCGACCGACCGCCAGGCCGAGGCGGACGGCGTCCGGCCCGGCCGCCGGGCCGCCGTCCCGAGCTGGGACGAGATCGTCTTCGGCACCCGCCGCAAGAAGCAGGAGTAGCGGGCGACCGCGTACGGGAAGGAGGGCCGCGCGGACCGGCGCGGCCCTTCCCGTGCGCGCTGCCCGCGCCTACTGCGGGTCGGCTCCCACCGCCACCGGACGCGACGGGTCCGAGGACCACTCCGACCACGAGCCGACGTACAGGGCGGCCGGGATGCCCGCCACGGCCAGGGCCAGCACCTCGTGCGCGCCGGAGACGCCCGAGCCGCAGTACACGCCCACGTGCGTGTCGTCGGCCGCGCCCAGCGCACGGAACCGCTCCCGCAGCTCGGCCGCGGGCAGGAAACGACCGTCGGGGCCCACGTTCTCGGTCGTGGGTGCGGACACCGCGCCCGGGATGTGGCCGCCGACGCGGTCGATGGGCTCCACCTCACCGCGGTAGCGCTCCCCCGCGCGCGCGTCGAACAGCACTCCGGAGCGGGCCAACTCCCCCGCGCCGTCGGCGTCGAGCAGTTCCAGGGCGCCGGGCGACGGCGTGAAATCACCCGCGTCCGGCTCGCGCACCGTCGTCTCCAGCGGTCCGTCCCAGGCCGCCAGGCCCCCGTCGAGGACCCGTACGTCGGGGTGCCCGGTCCAGCGCAGCAGCCACCACGCGCGAGCCGCCGCCCAGCCCTGCCCGCCGTCGTAGACGACGACCGGCGCTCCGGAGCGGACCCCGGCGCGGCGCATCGCCGCACCGAACTGCTCGGTGCCGGGCAGCGGGTGCCGGCCGTTGAGGCCCGGTGCCGAGGCCAGCTCGCGGTCCAGATCGACGAAGACGGCGCCGGGGACGTGCCCCGACGCGTACGCGGCACGCCCGTCGAAGGGTGGCTCCCCGGCGGCCTTGGCCACGCTGAGCTGCCAGCGCACGTCGAGGACGACCGGCGGGTTCGGCCCGGCGAGGGCGGTCGCCAGTTCGGATGCGGAGATGATGGCGTTCATGGTCACCATCCTTGCGCACGGGGTGGCCGCGGCGTCCGGGTCCCGCTACTCTGCTCGGCCGGACAGGTCCGATCACGAGGCGTACGGGATCGGCCACATGCTGTGCAGTCGATCGACATCCGCCGGCAAGCGAGCCGAAACGGGCAGGACACCGCACAGGGGGCATCCTCCGGTCATCGACCGGGGTCCGGGGGAAGAGCGGAATCGACGCGGCCACCTCGATGGCCGAAGGAGAGAGTGACGATGACGCAGGCACCGGGGCCGACCGGACGCGACGGCCGGACACCCGCTCGGCACACGCCCGGCGCACCCTGCTGGGTGAGCCTGATGGTCCACGACATGACGGCGACACAGGCCTTCTACGGGCAGCTGTTCGGCTGGGAGTTCGAACCGGGACCGCCCCAGCTCGGCCCGTACGTGCGGGCACTGCTGGGCGGGCGGCACGTGGCGGGGATCGGCCGGCTGCCCGCGGACCGGCAGCTGCCCGTCGCGTGGACGCCGTATCTCGCCTCGGACGACGTGGATCTGACGGCGGAAACGGTACGGCTGTGCGGCGGCACGGTCGGGGTGGGGCCGCTCGACGCGGGCGCGGCCGGCCGGCTGGCCCTGGGCTGCGATCCCTCGGGGGCGGTCTTCGGCGTCTGGCAGGTGCCGGCCGAGCGCGGCACGAACGCCGGCGGGGTGCCCGGCACGCCCGTCTGGAACGAGCTGCGGACCTTCGAGACCGCGAACGTCGCCAAGTTCTACGGGACGCTGTTCGGTTACGAGGAGCGGCGGGCCGAGTCCGGCGGTGCCGGCGCGGACGGGGAGGCCGTCGACCAGGTCACCCTGTGCCTCGACGGCCGCCCGGTCGCGGGGATCCTCGGCGTGGGGCCCGCCCTGCGGCACGACGGGGGGTCCCACTGGACGACGTACTTCGCGGTCGACGACGTGGACGCGGCGCTGGAGCGCGTGATCGGGCTCGGTGGCCGTGTCCTCGCTCCGGCGCGGGAGACCGCCCACGGCCGGGCGGCCACGGTCGCGGACCCCGAGGGGGCCCGGTTCGCCCTGGTGCGGAGCGGACGCTGACGCGGCAGGTCCCAGCGGCGGTGAACGCGCTCGGCGCACCGGGACCGCAGGAACGCGGCGGGCCGTCGTCACCCTCTCGCGTGAGGCTCGGGCCGGGTTCGCCCGGCCGGCTCGGCGCGGCCGACGCCTCGGTGTCAGCGACGGGTGCCCGGCTCCACCGGGAGGACGTCCGGCGACAGTGCCGCCGCCCGGGCCGAGGCCGCCGTCATGCGGCGACGGTGGTGGCGGCGGCACAGTACCTCGTAACCGACCTCGTCCTCGGACTGGTCGACGTCGCCCACGACCACCTGGGCGCCCTCGACGACCATGACGCCGCCCACCGTGCGGGCGTTGTGCGTGGCGCGGGCGCCGCACCAGCACAGGGCCTCGACCTGGAGCACCTCGACCCGGTCGGCCAGTTCGACCAGGCGCTGGGAGCCGGGGAACAGCTTGGAGCGGAAGTCCGTCGTGATGCCGAACGCGTAGACGTCGATCTCCAGGTCGTCGACGACGCGGGCGAGCTGGTCGATCTGTCCCGGAGCGAGGAACTGCGCCTCGTCGGCGATCACGTAGTCGGCCCGGCCGCCCTGGGAGAGGTGGTCGACGAGGTAGGCGTACAGGTCGACGCCGTCCTCGACCTCCACCGCGTCCGTGACCAGGCCGAGCCGTGAGGAGAGTTTGCCCTCGCCCGCCCGGTCGTCGCGGGTGAAGATCATGCCGGCGAGGCCGCGCGCCGAGCGGTTGTGCTCGATCTGGAGAGCCAGTGTCGACTTCCCGCAGTCCATGGTTCCGGAGAAGAACACCAGCTCGGGCATGAGGGGGCGGGCACCTTTCGGCGAGGCGGGGCGGGCTGGGCAGGTGGGGAGAAGGGGGCCGGGCGGGGGCTTCAGGAGCGTACTTCGAGGAGTGGGACGAGCTGCTCGGCCGGGGTCATCGAGCCGTGGTTGCCGACCATGGAGGACTCCTTGGGCTCGCGCTCGGAGGCGATGAGCAGGACGTCGTCGCGGGCCGCCGCGACGACGTCGCCGATCCGCGCGTACACCCGCTCGTCGATGCGGGGACCGAACCAGCCGGCGTCGATCGCCTCGTCCCGCGAGGCCACCCAGAACTGCTCGCCCAGCACCTCGCGCCAGCAGGTCAGCACGGAGCCCGCGGCACCCGGCACCGCGTAGACGTGCCGGGCGCGGCCCTCGCCGCCGAGCAGGGCGACCCCGGCGCGCAGTTCCCAGTCCTCGTCGAAGTCGACGCGGTGCTCCTCGTCGAACGGGATGTCGACCATGCCGTGGTCGGCCGTGACGTAGAGGGCACTGCGCGGCGGAAGCTGCTCGGCCAGCCGCTGGACCAGCCGGTCGACGTACATCAACTGGCCCCGCCAGGCGTCGGAGTCCACGCCGAAGCGGTGGCCGGCGCCATCGAGTTCGGAATAGTACGTGTAGACGAGGGCGCGGTCGCCGGCGGCGAGCTGCTCGGCCGCGACGTCCATGCGGTCCTCGCCGGTCAGCCGCCCCAGGAAGGTGCCTCCGCTGAGCGCGACCTTGGTGAGCGGGGTGTTCTGGAAGGTCGGGGAGGAGACCTGCGCGGCGTGCACCCCGGCGCGGTGGGCCAGCTCGAAGACGGTGGGGTACGGCTGCCAGGGGCGCGGATCGGTGTACGGCTGCCAGCGCAGCTGGTTCATGAGTGCGCCGGTGGCCGGGTCGCGCACGGTGTAACCGGGCAGGCCGTGCGCGCCGGGGGGCAGGCCGGTGCCGACGGAGGCGAGGGAGGTCGCGGTGGTGGCCGGGTAGCCGGCGGTGAGCGGCCGGCCGGTGCCGCCGCGCGAGCTGCCGAGCAGGGAGGTCAGGAAGGGCGCCTCGTCAGGGTGCGCCCTCAGCTGCTCCCAGCCGAGGCCGTCGATCAGGAAGACGCAGGCGCGGTCGGCGGGGGCCAGCTCGGCGATCGCCGCGGTCGTCTCGGGAACGCCCATGCCCGCGGCCAGGGTGGGCAGCAGGTCGGCGAGCGACCCCGACCCGTACTCGGGGACGGGCGCGGACTCGACGGCCAGGGGCTCGGGGTGGTCCCAGGCGGTGGGCTGTGCCGACATCAGCGGGTGACGTCCGCGGTGGCCTCGGAGATGGCCTGGGCGAAGGCGAGGGCCTGGCGCACGGTCTCCGGGCCGTCCCCGGCCTCGCTGACGCGGAGGCTGAGGTCGTCGGCGGTCGAGTTGCCGGTGTAGCCGTGGTCCGCCTCGCAGTTCGGGTCGCCGCAGGCGGCGGGCTCCAGGTCGATGCGGGAGACGGCGCCCCAGCCGATGGTGAGGACGACCTCGCGGGGCAGGGTGCCCGGCGTGTACTGCTCCGGGTTGGCGACGACCCGGCTGACGACGACCGAGGAGATCCGGCCGAGCTTCACCGACTCCGTGGACGTGGTGGCGTACGGGGTCGGGGAGGTGCTGTCGGCCGCCTGCTCGTCGGTGTGGCTGACGATGAAGCGGTTGCCGGTGAGGACGAGCACCGTGACGTGGCGCCGTACCTCGTTCTGGTCGAAGGTGGTCTCCTGGTGGACCAGGTACGACCGGATGGGCTCGCCGCCCACGGCGGCCTCCACCGCCTCGGCCACGAGAGCCGGGTAGTAGCCGCTGCGTTCGATCGCCGTCCGCAGCCCCTGGGTCGTCGTACTGGTCTTGGCCATGCCGTCCATCCTACGGGGAGGCACTGACTGCGAGGCACCGGTCGGTGCGGGGGATGCGGTCAGTACGCCGGGAGGGTGCGCGGGCCGAGGTCGTCACGGACGGGCGGGGGCGCGAGGCGCACGCTCGCGCCGAGGACGTTCAGCCCGCGCGGGGAGACGACGACCGGCTCCAGGGTGACGGCGACGACCTCCGGGTGGTCGTCGACCAGCCGGGACACACGCAGCAGCAGTTCCTCGAGGGCGAGAGTGTCGACCGGGGCGGAGCCGCGCCAGCCGAACAGCAGGGGGGCCGTCCGGATGGAACGGATCATGGAGGTCGCCTCCCGGCCGGTCACCGGGACCAGTCGGTGCGCCATGTCGTCGAGCAGCTGGGAGGCGGCTCCGGCGAGCCCGAAGGAGAGCACCGCGCCGGCCGCCGGGTCGATGACGGACCGTACGACCGTGTCGACGCCCCTGGGCGCCATCGTCTGCACCACCGGCCGCACTTCCTGCGGGGTCCCGAACAGGTCCGTCAACTCCGCGTAGGCCCGGCGCAGTTGCTCCTCGCCGGCCAGGTCGAGGCGGACGCCTCCCAGGTCGGCGCGGTGGCGCAGGTGCGGGGCGGTGGCCTTCAGGGCTACCGGGTAGCCGAGGGTGCGGGCGGCTGCGGCGGCGTCGTCGGGGGTGGGCGCGGGTACGGCACGGCGGACGGGGATGCCGTAGCGGCCGAGCAGCGCGCAGGTCTCCTCCGTGCCGAGGGTGAGGCCCTGGTCGCGCGCGAGCAGGCCGCCGATGAGGTCGGCGGCGCCCTTCTCGTCGATGTCCTCGTACTCGGGCACCTTGCCCGGGTCGGCCGCCTCCCGCCGCCACTGCCCGTACCGGACGGCTTCGGCGAGCGCCCGCACGGCACGCTCGGCGGCCGGGTAGGCGGGGATGAGCCGGGGGCCGCCGGGCGGGGTGGGGGCGGAGACGGGGGCGGGGGTGGATCCGGGGACGGCTGGGGCAGGGGTGCGGCCGGGGGCGGCGGTGGCAGTGGCGGCCCGGCCGGGGACCTCGGTGGCGGGGGGCGATGCCGGGTACGGACCGGCGCCGGGGGACGAGACCGACGGGGAGCTGGGGGCGGCCGGTGAGCCGGCAGTGGCGGGTGATCCGGAAGCGGCTGGTGGGCCGGGCACGGCGGGTCGGCGGGGCACGGCGGGTGAGCCGGGAACGAGGGGCGAACCCGGAGCAGCGGGTGAGCCGGGAGCCGCTTGTGAGCCAGGAGCAGCGGGTGAGGCGGGAGCCGCTTGTGAGCCAGGGGCCGCCGGTGAACCGGGAGCCGTCGGTGAACCGGGAGCGGCTTGTGAGCCAGGAGCAGCGGGTGAGCCGGAAGCGGCCGGGGAGCCGGAAGCGGCCGGGGAGCCGGAGGCGGTCGGGGTGCCTGGAACGGCCGGGGAGCCGGGAACCAGGGGCGAACCCGGAGCCGTCGGCGTGGCGGGCTGGGGGCCCGTGCTGGCTGCCGCCGACAGGGCCTCCGCGAGGCCGCCCAGTTCGACGTGGACCACCAGCACCGGCTTGCCGGGGCTCGCTTCCGCGGCCGACCGCAGCGCCTCGGCCAGGGCGGCGTCCTCGGCGGCCCCCTCCCCGAGTGCGGGTATCGCGGTGACCACCACCGCGTCGCTCGTCTCGTCGGCGAGCGCCCGTGCCAGCGCCGTGCGGAAGTCCTCCGCCGACGCGGCCGTCGTGAGGTCCAGCGGCGGCTGCGGGCGCAGGCCCTCCGCCAGGCAGCGGTCGTAGGTGAGCACGCCCAGCGACTCGGAGTTGCCGAGGATCGCCACCCGGGGCCCGGCGGGCAGCGGCTGCCGGGCCAGCAGCAGTCCGGTGTCGACCAGCTCCGTGATGGTGTCGACCCGGATGACGCCGGCCTGCCGCAGCAGCGCGGACACCGTCGCGTGCGGCAGGCGTGTGGCCCGGACGGCGTGCCCCTGCGGGCCCGATCCGGCCCCCTGCACGACGACGAGCGGCTTCGCCGCCGCCGTGCGCCGGGCGAGGCGGGTGAACTTGCGCGGGTTGCCGATGGATTCCAGGTACATCAGTGCGACGTCGGTGTCCGGATCGTCGTACCAGTACTGGAGGACGTCGTTGCCCGAGACGTCCGCGCGGTTGCCGGCGGAGACGAACGTCGACACGCCCGTCACCCCGGTCACCCCGCCGCCGCGCCGGTGCAGCCGGGAGAGCAGGGCGATGCCGATGGCACCGGACTGGGCGAACATGCCGATCCGGCCGGGGCGGGGCATCGCGGGGGCGAGCGAGGCGTTCAGCCGGACCTGGGGCGAGGTGTTGACGACGCCGAAGGCGTTGGGCCCGACGATCCGCATGCCGTACGTGCGCGCCTGCCGTACCAGGGCGCGCTGGCGCTCCCGCCCCTCCGGGCCGCTCTCGGCGTACCCGGCGGAGATCACGACGAGTCCCTGCACGCCGTGCTCACCGCACTCGGTGACCACCTCGGGGACGTGTGCGGCCGGCACGGCGACCACGGCGAGGTCGACCGGCCCGTCGATCTCCCGGACCGAGCGGTGTGCGGGCACCCCGTCGATCTCCCCGCGCGCCTCGCCGAAGGCCCGGTTGACGGCGTACAGCCGGCCCGGGAAGCCGGCTTCGCGCATGTGGTCGAGGATGCTGCGGCCCACGCCCCCGCGGGTGCGGCCCACTCCGATGACGGCGACCGAGCCCGGCGTCAGCAGCCGCCGCACCGACCGCGCCTCCGCGCGCTGCTCCCGCGCGCGCTGCACGGCCAGCGAGCGGTCGGTGGGCTCGATGTCGAACTCCAGGCGTACGACGCCGTCCTCGAAGCTGCGCTTCTGGGTGAACCCGGCATCGGTGAACACCTTGATCATCTTGTTGTTGGCGGGCAGCACCTCGGCGGTGAAGCGGCGGATGCCGCGCTCGCGGGCGACGGCCGCGATGTGCTCCAGGAGGGCGGAGGCGACCCCGCGGCCCTGATGGGCGTCCTGCACCAGGAAGGCGACCTCGGCCTCGTCGGAGACGGGGGGCGCGGGCGCGGCGCGCCCTGCGGCAGGGGCGGTGGGGGGCGACGGGCGGTCGGAGGCGGCCGCTCCCGCCGTGCCGACGCGGTCGTAGCGTACGGTGGCGATGAACTCGCCGCCGATCGTGGCCGCGAGTCCCACCCGGTCCACGAAGTCGTGGTGCGTGAAGCGGTGGACGTCCTTCGCGGACAGTCGCGGGTACGGCGCGAAGAAGCGGTAGTACTTGGACTCGTCAGACACCTGTTCGTAGAAGCTGACCAGCCGGTCGGCGTCCTCGGCGGTGATCGGGCGGATCCGCGCGGTGCCGCCGTCGCGCAGCACCACGTCGGCCTCCCAGTGCGCGGGGTACTCCTGCCGGTCCGACGAGGTGTGCATGGGCCCCAGAGTACGGCTCGCGTCCGACAACGGCGCGAGGCAGTCTGTGGGGGACACGCGTGAAGACACGCCCGGGGCGGAGCCCCGCCGGACCGAGGCCGCGGTCCGGCGCCGCCGGGGCACCGGCTCCGGTGCCGTCCGGGACGAGCTTCACGTATGGGAAACTGGTCTAGACAACCTGAAACACTGAAGGGCAGCATCACATGGCTGAGCGCCGCGTCAACGTCGGCTGGGCCGAGGGCCTCCACGCCCGCCCCGCTTCCATCTTCGTCCGGGCCGCCACGGCCTCAGGGGTCCCCGTGACGATCGCCAAGGCCGACGGCAACCCCGTCAACGCGGCCTCCATGCTGGCCGTCCTCGGCCTCGGTGCGCAGGGCGGCGAGGAGATCGTCCTCGCCTCCGACGCCGAGGGCGCGGACGCCGCCCTTGACCGGCTGGCCAAGCTGGTCGCCGAGGGGCTCGAGGAGCTTCCCGAGACCGTCTGACCGGTCGCCGGTCGCGGCGGGGCGGCACATATCGCATACGGAAACCGCGTCGTCCCCGTCTTTCCGGGCGGCGCGGTTTCCGTACGGCCCCGGTGGCGGGAAATGCGGAGCGCATCGGGGACGCCTGAACCAATTCAAGGCAGCGTGAATACCGCCCCGGGCAACCCCTCAGGCGATTTCCTCTTTGTATACGGCAGTCGTGTTAATTCCGTCCGGCCGATGTGTTGAGGGGACGTTTCAGAGCCCTCACTCGGTGTGCGGCGGTCACCCGTTCGGCGTGCAGGGCGGCGAGCGCACGGGCGCGTCCGGTGTCGCCGCGTGCCACGGCGTCCGTGATCGCCCCGTGCTCGGCCCACGCCTCCACCGGGTCGGCCGGGTCCGGCACCCCGTACATCCAGGCGATCTTGTGCCGCAGCTGCGCCAGTACGGTGCTCAGCGCGGCGCTGCCGCAGGCCTGGGCCAGGGTCTCGTGGAACCAGGCGGCCAGGGACCGCAGCTCCTCGCCGCCGCCGCTCACCGCTCGCTCCTGCCCCAGCCTGACCAGGCCGCGCAGCACCTTCAGATGGGCCTCGGTGCGCCGCTGGGCGGCCCGTGCGGCACCCAGCGGCTCCAGCAGGAGGCGCATCTCCAGCAGGTCGGCGGCCTCCTGCTCGGTCGGCTCGGCGACGCAGGCGCCCGCGTGCCGCCGGGTCACGACGAAGCCCTCGGCCTCCAGGGTGCGCAGCGCCTCGCGCACGGGCACGCGCGAGACGCCGTAGCGGCGCGCGAGGACTTCCTCGGTGAGCCGGGTGCCGCGTTCGTGGACCCCGGCGACGATGTCGTCCCGGATCGCCGTGCACACCGCGTGCGCCGGAACGCGCATGACCGACCTCCGCATTGATCCCCGTGGAACTCCCGCGATGAACGCGTGTTCCGTGACTCTATGGCAACGCGCGGGAATTTCCGACGGCGTGACGGAATCCGGGGATATTTTTTGGACAGTACGGAAGCACGGAAGCACGGAAGCACGTAAGCACGGAAGTGCGGAAGTGCGGAAGTGCGGAAACAGGCGCCGGAATGCGGAGAGCCCCGGCCGGTGGGCCGGGGCTCTGCCTGACGGTCAGCGCTTCACGCCTTCGGGCGGGTGCCGCCTCAGACGTGCACGCCGTGCTTGCGGAGGTAGGCGATCGGGTCGACGTCCGAGCCGTAGTCCGGGGCGGTGCGCGCCTCGAAGTGGAGGTGCGGGCCGGTGGCGTTGCCGGTGGCGCCGGACAGGCCGATCTGCTGACCTGGCGTGACCTGCTGGCCCACCGAGACGCCGATGGACGACAGGTGACCGTACTGGGTGTACATGCCGTCGGCCATCCTGATCACGATCTGGTTGCCGTACGCCCCGCCCCAGCCGGTCTGCACGACGGTGCCGACGCCGACCGCGTGCACCTCGGTGCCGGCGGCGGCGTGGAAGTCGATGCCGGTGTGGGAGCCGGAGGACCACAGGGAGCCGCCGGTCTTGTAGCCGGTGGAGACGTAGGAGCCGGTGATCGGCGGCACGAAGGTGTTGAGGCGCCGGCGCTCGGCCTCGCGGGCGGCCCGCTCCTTGGCCTCGCGCGCCTTCCTCGCCTGCTCGGCGGCCCGCTTGCGCGCGGCCTCCTCGGCCTGCTTCTGCCGGGCCGCCTCCATCTGGGCGGTGGCCTGCGCGTCGACCCGTTCGGCCACGGTGTCGCCGAGGGTGACGACCGGGGTGAGCCCGGTGTCCGCCGGGGCGGGGGTCTCGGCGGCGAGCGCCGGGGAGGCGGCGAGGGTGCCGATGACACCGGTGGTGGTGAGGGCCGCTACGCCCGCCGCGCGGGCGGTGGTGCGCTGCATCCGGCTGGGGCGACGGTGCTTCCCGGTGGCGCGCGTGAACGCCATGTGGTGGCTGGTCCTTTCCTTCCCTCTCGCCTACCGGGTTAGCTGACGGGTTCGGAGCAGGAAGGTCTCCTACGGGCCCCGCGCGCGGCGCGCGGTGTCCGATTCACCCCAGGGACTGCGTGGGTCCCCGGCTCCCCTGGCTCGCGCCGTACGGGGACTCGGCGATGACTGTCCGGTGCCGCGGGTGCGGCGCACTGCCCGACGAACAGCCGGACCGACGCTAGACGGGGCCGCTTCCGCATCCCAAACGGATCCGGGTTTTTGTAGCGCAGCCCACAGGGCAGACTGGCGGTCTCTCCCGCAATCCGGACATCACGGGGCCCTGGTGACGCCTCGGTCACCAGGGCCTCCCGCGTACCTGACTCTCGGTCTTCTCCGGGGCTCCCGCGCAGCTGCCTCTCGGTCACCCCCGCGGCTCCCGGCGTTGGTTACTCGGCGGCGACGACGGTCACCGGGCCGGCGCCGACGGCTTCGACGGGCTCCCTGATCTGTGCCGCGTCACCGACGAGAACCGTCACCAGCCGGTCCACCGGGAACGCGCTGACGACCGCCGCGGTGGCCTCCACCGTGCCGGTCTCGGCGAGCTGCTGATAGAGCGTCGCCTGGTAGTCGTCCGGCAGGTGCTGCTCGACCTGGTCGGCCAGCGTGCTCGCCACGGCGGCGGCCGTCTCGTACTTGAGCGGCGCCACACCGACGAGGTTCTGCACGGCGACGTCCCGCTCGGCCTCGGTGAGCCCCTCGGCGGCGAGCTTGCGCAGCACCGTGAAGAGGTCGTCCAGGGCCGGGCCGGTGTTGGGCGTGTCGACCGAGCCGCTGATCGCGAGCATCGCCGCGCCCGTGCCGTCGGGCGCGGAGCGCAGCACCTGGCCGAACGAGCGCACCCCGTAGGTGTAGCCCTTCTCCTCGCGCAGGACGCGGTCCAGGCGGGAGGTGAGGGTGCCGCCCAGGCAGTAGGTGCCGAGCACCTGGGCGGGCCACACGCGGTCGTGCCGGTCGGGTCCGACGCGGCCGATGAGCAGCTGCGTCTGCACGGCGCCGGGCCGGTCCACGATCACCACACGGCCGGTGTCGTCGGCGGTGACCGGCGGCACGGGCCGCGGCTCGGCCGGCGAGCCGGTCCAGGCGCCCAGGGTCTCGCCGAGCAGTTCGCCGAGGTCGATGCCGGTGAGGTCGCCGACGACCACGGCGGTGGCGGTCGCGGGCCGCACGTGCCGGTCGTAGAAGGCGCGGACGGCGGACGCGTCGACGGCGCGGACGGTCTCCTCCGTGCCCTGGCGCGGCCGCGACATGCGCGTGCCGGCCGGGAACAGCTCCTTGGAGAGTTCCTTGGCGGCGCGGCGGGAGGGGTTGGCCAGCTCGTGCGGGATCTCGTCGAGCCGGTTGCGCACCAGCCGCTCGACCTCGGACTCGGCGAACGCGGGCGCCCTGAGCGCGTCGGAGAGCAGACCGAGCCCCTTGGCCAGGCGGGAGGCCGGGACCTCCAGGCTGAGCCGTACGCCGGGGTGGTCGGCGTGGGTGTCCAGGGTGGCGCCCGCGCGCTCCAGCTCGGCGGCGAACTCCTCGGCGGAGTGCTTGTCGGTGCCCTCGGAGAAGGCCCGCGCCATGATGGTGGCGACGCCGTCCAGGCCGGCCGGCTCGGCGTCCAGGGGCGCGTCGAGGAGCACCTCGACGGCGACGACCTGCTGGCCGGGTCGGTGGCAGCGCAGCACCGTCAGGCCGTTGTCCAGCGTGCCGCGCTCGGGGGCCGGGAACGCCCACGGCCGGGCCTCGCCCGCCTGGGGGCGGGGGTGGAAGTCCATGGTGGCCAGCTCGGTCACTTCGCCGTCTCCTCGGTGTCTTCGCCGGCCGCGGCGTCCGCGTCCGGTGCCTGCTCCTGTGCGTCGGGGGCGGTCGGCTCGTAGACGAGGACCGCGCGGTTGTCGGGGCGCAGACGGGCCTTGGCGACCTCCTGGACCTCCTCGGGCGTCACCTCCAGTACGCGCTGGACGGCGGTCAGGGCGAGCTGCGGGTCGCCGAACAGGACGGCGTAGCGGCACAGTTCGTCGGCGCGGCCCGCGACGGTGCCGAGCCGGTCCAGCCACTCGCGCTCCAGCTGGGCCTGGGCGCGCTCCATCTCCTCGGCGGTCGGGCCCTCCTCGGCGAAGCGGGCCAGCTCCTCGTCGATGGCGGTCTCGATGACCGGTACCTCGACGTCGCCGGAGGTCTTCACGTCGAGCCAGCCCAGGGAGGGCGCGCCAGCCAGCCGCAGCAGGCCGAACCCGGCCGCGACGGCGGTGCGGTCGCGGCGCACCAGGCGGTTGTACAGCCGGGAGGACTCGCCGCCGCCGAGGACGGTCAGGGCGAGGTCGGCCGCGTCGCACGCGCGCGTGCCGTCGTGCGGGAGCCGGTAGGCGGCCATCAGGGCGCGGGCCGGGACCTCCTCCTCGACGACCTCGCGCAGCTGCCCGCCGAGCACGTCGGGCAGCGAGCCGTCGCGGGGCTGGGGCTTGCCGTCGTGGGACTCGATGGAGCCGAAGTACTTCTCGATCCACGCGAGGGTCTGCTGCGGGTCGATGTCACCGACGACCGAGAGGACCGCGTTGTTCGGCGCGTAGTACGTCCGGAAGAACGCGCGCGCGTCCTCCAGGGTGGCCGCGTCCAGGTCCGCCATGGACCCGATCGGCGTGTGGTGGTACGGGTGGCCCTCCGGGTAGGCGAGGGCGGTCAGCCGCTCGAAGGCGGTCCCGTAGGGGACGTTGTCGTAGCGCTGGCGGCGCTCGTTCTTGACGACGTCGCGCTGGTTCTCCATCGACTCGTCGTCCAGGGCGGCGAGCAGGGAGCCCATGCGGTCGGCCTCCAGCCAGAGCGCCAGCTCCAGCTGGTGGGCGGGCATGGTCTCGAAGTAGTTGGTGCGTTCGAAGCTGGTGGTGCCGTTGAGCGAGCCGCCGGCGCCCTGCACCAGTTCGAAGTGACCGTTCCCCTTCACCTGGGCGGAGCCCTGGAACATCAGGTGCTCGAAAAGGTGAGCCAGACCGGTACGTCCCTTGACCTCGTGGCGGGAGCCGACGTCGTACCAGAGGCACACCGCCGCGACCGGGGTCAGGTGGTCCTCGGAGAGCACCACGCGCAGGCCGTTGGCCAGACGGTGCTCGGTCGCTGTCAGGCCGCCGGAGCCTGCCTCGGCTGTGGCCGTGTGACCCTTGGGCATGTACGTCCCTTCGATCGCGATGGCGGTCCGGGAACCGCCCTGTTCCTGCCGGTCCTGCCACCTTATGCAAGCGTGCGGACGCCTGGCGAAGTTCCCGGCGGGGGTACGCCCAGAGCGAGATGGAAGTGGGGGCGGGGCCGGGGGGCGGGGCCGGAGCGGAGCCGGGGGCGCGGACGGGGTCGGGAGCGGGAGCAGACGGCGCTGGGGGCACGCGGGCGGGGGCGTGCGGGTGGCAGGACGGCGCGCCCGGGCGGGGCCGCCGACGCGTGGGCGGCGGGCGGGACTTCGGCAGGAAGGTGCCGGGGCGGGCGGTTCGGGTGCGGGCTGTGCGCGGGCGGACCATGCGCGGGCGGGCTGTGGCCCGTTGCCGGGGTTCAGGCAGGGCTCCGGGAGCGTTCCGGTGGGGTCCCGGGAGCAATCCGGTGGGACTTGCGGAGCGATCCGGGGGGGTTTCCGGAGCAGTCCGGTGGGGTTTCCGGGCGGTCCGACGGGGTTTTTGGGGTGGTCCGGTGGGGCCTGCGGGACGGGGTCCGGTCCACGTTGTCAGTCCGGCGGTCCACAATGGTCGGCGTCAGATCCCGTCACACGCTTCAGCAAGGAGCCGGCAGCGATGGCCCGCCGCAGCACGAAGACCCCGCCGCCCGACGACCCGTACGAGGAGAAGATCCTCGACATCGACGTGGTCGACGAGATGCAGGGCTCCTTCCTCGAGTACGCGTACTCGGTCATCTACTCGCGCGCCCTGCCGGACGCCCGGGACGGACTGAAGCCGGTGCACCGCCGCATCGTCTACCAGATGAACGAGATGGGCCTGCGCCCGGAGCGCGGTTACGTGAAGTGCGCCCGTGTCGTCGGCGAGGTCATGGGCAAGCTCCACCCGCACGGCGACGCGTCGATCTACGACGCGCTGGTGCGGCTGGCCCAGTCCTTCTCGATGCGCGTCCCCCTGGTCGACGGCCACGGAAACTTCGGCTCCCTGGGCAACGACGACCCGCCCGCCGCCATGCGGTACACCGAGTGCCGCATGGCCGAGGCGACGAGCCTGATGACCGAGTCGATCGACGAGGACACGGTCGACTTCGCGCCCAACTACGACGGCCAGGAGCAGGAGCCGGTGGCCCTGCCCGCCGCCTTCCCGAACCTGCTGGTGAACGGCGCGTCGGGCATCGCCGTCGGCATGGCCACCAACATGCCCCCGCACAACCTCGGCGAGGTCATCGCGGCCGCCCGCCACCTGATCCGCCATCCGAACGCGGACCTGGACGCGCTGATGCGGCACGTCCCGGGCCCCGACCTGCCCACCGGCGGCCGGATCGTCGGCCTGTCCGGGATCCGGGATGCCTACGAGTCGGGCCGCGGCACGTTCAAGATCCGCGCCACGGTCTCGGTGGAGACCGTGACCGCCCGCCGCAAGGGCCTCGTCGTCACCGAGCTGCCGTTCACGGTCGGCCCGGAGAAGGTCATCGCCAAGATCAAGGATCTGGTCGGCGCGAAGAAGATCCAGGGCATCGCCGACGTCAAGGACCTCACCGACCGCGAGCACGGGCTGCGCCTGGTGATCGAGATCAAGAACGGCTTCGTGCCGGAAGCGGTCCTCGAACAGCTCTACAAACTGACGCCGATGGAGGAGTCCTTCGGCATCAACAACGTCGCCCTGGTCGACGGTCAGCCCCTCACGCTGGGCCTGAAGGAACTGCTGGAGGTCTACCTCGACCACCGCTTCAACGTCGTACGGCGCCGTAGCGAGTACCGGCGCGGCAAGCGACGCGACCGGCTGCACCTGGTCGAGGGCCTGCTCACGGCGCTGGTGGACATCGACGAGGTCATCCGGCTGATCCGCTCCAGCGAGAACTCCGCGCAGGCCAAGCAGCGCCTGATGGAGCGATTCTCGCTGAGCGAGGTCCAGACGCAGTACATCCTCGACACGCCGCTGCGCCGGCTGACCAAGTACGACCGCATCGAGCTGGAGGCCGAGAAGGACCGGCTCATCGCGGAGATCGAGGAGCTGACCCGGATCCTGGAGTCGGACGCGGAGCTGCGCAAGCTGGTCTCCAACGAACTGGCTTCGGTCGCCAAGAAGTTCGGCACCCCGCGGCGCACGGTCCTCCTGGAGGCGGGCGCCGTCCAGGTCGCCGCGGTGCCGCTGCAGGTGGCGGACGACCCGTGCCGGGTCCTGCTGTCCTCGACGGGTCTGCTGGCCCGTACGCCGAGCGCGGGGGCGTCCCCGCGGGACGCGGACGGCAAGCGGCACAAGCACGACGTGATCGTCTCGGCGGTCCCGGCCACGGCGCGCGGCGAGGTGGGCGTGGTCACGTCGGCCGGTCGCCTGCTGCGGGTGAACGTCGTCGACCTGCCGCAGTTGCCGGAGACGGAGGCGGCGCCCAACCTGTCCGGCGGCGCGCCGATCGCGGAGTTCATCTCCCTGGAGGACGACGAGACCGTGGTCTGCCTGACCACGCTGGACGAGTCGTCACCCGGACTCGCGATCGGCACGGAGCAGGGTGTCGTCAAGCGGGTGGTACCCGACTACCCCGCCAACAAGGAGGAGCTGGAGGTCATCACCCTCAAGGAGGGCGACCGGATCGTCGGCGCGATCGAGCTGCGCACGGGTGAGGAGGACCTGGTCTTCATCACGGACGACGCGCAGCTCCTGCGCTACCAGGCGTCCCAGGTCCGGCCGCAGGGCCGCCCGGCCGGCGGCATGGCGGGCATCAAGCTCGCCGACGGCGCCAAGGTCATCTCGTTCACGGCGGTGGACCCGGCCGTGGAGGCGGTGGTGTTCACGGTCGCGGGCTCGCGCGGGACGCTGGACGACTCGGTGCAGACGACGGCCAAGGTGACGCCGTTCGACCAGTACCCGCGCAAGGGCCGGGCCACCGGCGGGGTGCGCTGCCAGCGGTTCCTGAAGGGCGAGGACTGCCTGTCGTTCGCCTGGGCCGGCCCCACCCCGGCGCGGGCCGCGCAGAAGAACGGCACTCCGGCCGAACTGCCGGAGATGGACCCGCGCCGCGACGGCTCGGGCGTGTCGCTGCCGAAGACGGTGGCGGTGGTGGCCGGCCCCGTCTAGACGGGAAGGTCCTCGGCGGGTTCTTCCTCCCCGCCGGGGCCCTGGACGTAGCGCAGGACGCCCCACATGCCGTGCTCGTCGGCGTGCGGGGTGTCCTGCTCGCACGCCTGGAGTTCCTTGACGAGGCCGGGGACGTCCGTGCCGGAGCCGATGAGCACGAGCTGGGTCCGGTGCGGCTCGCCGGCCGGCCAGGGTTCGGGGTAGAAGCGCAGGAACCGGCCCACGGCGTGCACGGCGTAGCGGTTGCGCGGGTCGTACGGGCCGAAGCCGACGTACCCCTTGACGCGGTAGAGCCCCTCCGGCCTGCTGTCGAGGAACCGCATCAGGCGCCGGGGGTCCAGCGGCACGTCGGAGACGAAGGAGAGGCTGTCGTACCCGGCGTGCAGATGGCCGGCGTGGTCGTCGTCGTGGGCGTCCTCGCCGGGGAGGCCCAGGTCGTCGAAGGACAGCTGGCCGACGCGTTCCTCACTGGGACGGCAGTCGAACAGGAACTCGGGGTCCACACGGCCGTAGGAGGCGGGGACGACGGCGGCCCGGTCGACGAGGGACCGTACGGTCGCGAGCACCCGTTCGCCTCCGCCGGCCCGGTCGGTCTTGTTGACGACCACGAGGTCCGCGAGCGCGAGGTGCCGGTCGATCTCGGGGTGCCGCGCGCGGGTGCCGTCGAACTCGGCGGCGTCGACGACCTCGACGAGCCCGCCGTAGACGACACGGGGATTCTCGCTGGCCAGCACCATGCGGACCAGTTCCTGCGGCTCGGCCAGTCCGCTCGCCTCGATGACGATCACGTCGATGCCGACGCCGGGGCGCGTGAGCCTCTCGAGGTACTGGTCCAGCTCCCCCGCGTCGACGGCGCAGCACAGACAACCGTTGCCGAGGGACACGGTGGAGTCCCCGAGCGCACCCGCGACCGCCATCGCGTCGATCTCGATGGCCCCGAAGTCGTTGACGACGGCCCCGATACGGCTGCCACCGCTGTGGTGGAGGAGGTGGTTGAGCAGGGTGGTCTTCCCGGACCCGAGGAACCCGGCGAGCACGATGACGGGAATCTGGGGGCCGGGGCGCGGTGAAGGGGCGTCGCCCATGTCCATGTCCATGTCCGTGCCCGTCACCGTGTCCACGCCCGAGCCGGTGTCCATGCCCGAGCCCGGGTCCGTGTCGATGCCCGAACGGGGGGCCGTGGGGAGGTCCGCCTCCTGAGCGGGCCCCGCGGCCCGGGCCGGACTCGTGTTCGGGGGCGGAACCGGGTTCGGGAGCGGCTGGCTCACCGTGCGACCTCTCTCCCAGCGGTGCGTGCCCGGGGCGACGGGCCCCGGCGCAGGCGCGCGGACTGACTGCCGCACCAGGATACGAGCCGCCGGCCGACGCGACGATCAAGTACTCCCGGCCCGAGGCTTCCTGCACGGGGCTTCCTGCACGGGCCCGTCGGCGCCCGACCGGGCGACCTCCGCGCACTGGCAGCGGTCGGCGGCGTTGTGCCGGCGCCCGGCGCCGGCCGGAGCACGCCGGCGAGGTCGCGTGCGGCAAGTTCGCTGCGGCCGGACGCCCGTACCTCGGAGCGTCCACGTAACGGGCGCATCCACGCCACCCGTACCGCGGAGCGTCCACGTACCGCGGAGCGTCCACGCCCGCCGGGACCGTGGCGCGACCGAAGCCGCAGGCGGGCCCGGTCGATCCGAGGGTCCCCGCCCGCAGTAGGCTCGCCTCTGTGAGTACGTGCGCGACCGCCTCCCGGCAGTTCGGCGAACCGCTGTCCGCCACCGCGCCCACGGCGACGACGTGGCTGCTGCTGGAACAGCCCGGCCCCTGGGGCGCCAAGGCGCTCACGTCCAGCCATCTGGACCCGGCCCTGGGACGCGCACTGGAGCGGGCCACGCGGGGCACCGGCGTGCGGGTGGCTCTCATCCGCCGCCCCGGCCGCCACGCCGACTGCCACACGCCTTCCGTACGGCATGTGTACGCGGCCCACACCGTGCCCGGCAGCACCTGGCTCCGCGGCGCCCTGACCGCCGCCCCGGAGCACCTGCTGGACCTCGACTTCGCCGCCCTGGGCAGGGGTGAGCACCACACCTTCGACGCGGTCCTCACGGGCGGGCCGCACACGGCCGACCCGCTCGCCCTCGTCTGCACCAACGGAAAACGCGACCGGTGCTGCGCCCTGCTGGGCCGGCCCCTCGCCGCCGAACTGGCCTCCTGCGCAGTGCGCGGGGCCTGGGAGGTCTCGCACCTCGGCGGCCACCGCTTCTCCCCCACCCTGCTCGTCCTCCCGTACGGCTACGCCTACGGCCGCGCCGAGGCCCACGCCGTCATGGAGGCCCTGCACGGTGTGCGGGAGGGCCGGGTCGTCCTCGACGGCTGCCGGGGCCGTACCGCGTGGGAGCGGCCCGCGCAGGCCGCCGAGCTGGCCGTGCGCGAGGCGACGGGCGAGTACCGCGCGGACGCGCTGACCGTCGTACGCACCGACGGCCCGGCCGCCGCCCCCGACGCCCCGGTTGCGGACGGCTCCCCGCCGTACTGGGACGTGACGGTCGCCCACGTCGACGGACGCCGCTGGCACGTCACCGTCGCGCGCGGCGCCGCCGAACCGCCCCGCCCGGAGAGCTGCGGCGCGTCGGTGCTGGGCACGCCCGCCCGCATGGACGTACGGGCCGTCCGGGAACTGTCGGTGCCCGGTACGGCGCCCGGCGCCCACCGCTGACACCGCAGAAGGACCCGCCGCGCCAGCCCCGTCAGCCGCATCAGCCGGGAGATCCGCGCCACACCTCGTGGGACGGTCGCCGCCGGGCACCGTACGGTCGTCGCCATGAGCACCACACCTCCCGCACGCCGCCGACGCCTGGGACTGCCCCGGCGGGTGTTCTCACAGGTGCTGCTGATGCAGCTGGCGATCGCCGCGGGAGTCGCGGTCCTGGCCACCGGGCTGTTCCTCGCGCCGCTCAGTCACCAACTGGACGACCAGGCGATGCGCCGCGCCCTCTCCATCGCCGAGACCACCGCCGAGAACCCGCAGATCGCCCGGGACCTCCAGCACACCCCGCCGAGCGTGGACGGACCGGTGCAGCGGGAGGCGGAGCGGATCCGCAGGGCGACCGGGGCCGAGTACGTCGTGGTGATGGACCTGCGGGGCACACGCTGGTCGCACGCCGATCCGAAGCAGATCGGCAAGATCGTTTCGACGAGTCCCGAAGCTCCCCTGGCGGGCCAGAAGGTCATGCAGATCGACACCGGCACCCTGGGCCGCTCCGCCCGCGGCAAGGTGCCGCTCTACGACGACGGCCACCACATCGTCGGCGCCGTCTCGGTCGGCATCGCCTACACCAGCGTCCGCGCCCGCCTGATCGACGCCATACCGGGGCTGCTCGCGTACGCGGGCGGAGCCCTGGCCGTCGGCGCGCTGGCCGCCTGGCTGGTCTCCCGGCGCGTGCAGCGGCAGACCAGGGACCTGGCCTTCTCCGACATCGCCGCCCTGCTCGCCGAGCGGGAGGCCATGCTGCACGGCATCCGCGAGGGCGTCGTGGCCCTGGACCGCGGCGGCCGGGTCCGGCTGCTCAACGACGAGGCGCGTCGGCTGCTCGGCATCGGGGACGAGGCGGTCGGCCGGTCGCTGGACGAGGCGCTCGGCGCGGGCCGGACGACCGATGTACTGGCCGGGCGGGTGACCGGCACGGACCTGCTCACCGTGCGCGGGCAGCGCGTTCTGGTCGCCAATCGCATGCCCACCGACGACGGCGGCGCCGTCGCCACCCTGCGCGACCGCACCGAACTGGAGCAGCTCGGACGCGAACTCGACTCCACGCACGGCCTGATCGACGCGCTGCGCGCCCAGGACCACGAGCACGCCAACCGCATGCACACCCTGCTCGGGCTGCTGGAGCTGGAGATGTACGACGACGCGGTGGAGTTCGTCGGGGAGGTGGTCGGCGATCACCGGGCCACGGCGGAACAGGTCACCGAGAAGATCCAGGACCCGCTGCTCGCCGCCCTGCTGGTCGGCAAGGCGACGGTCGCGGCCGAACGCGGGGTGGCGCTGTGGATCTCGGACCGGACGTGGCTGCCGGACCGGCTGGTCGACCCCCGGGGCCTGGTGACCGTCGTCGGGAACCTGGTGGACAACGCGCTCGACGCGGTGGCGGCCACCCCGCACGCGCGCGTGGAGGTCGAGTTGCGCACCCAGGGGCGTACGGCCGTCCTCCGGGTTCGCGACACCGGGCCGGGAATCCCGCCGGAGCTGCGCGAGCTGGTCTTCACGGAAGGCTGGTCCACCAAGCGGCCACCGGCGCACGGCAAGCGCGGCATAGGGCTCTCCCTGGTGCGCAGACTCGCCGAACGGCAGGGCGGGAGCGCGGCGGTGGGGACGGCGCACGGCGGCGGCGCGGAGTTCACGGTCGTCCTGCCCGAGGCGCTGGAGGAGGACGCCGACCTGACGCCCCCTCACGCCACCGCGTTCCCCTCGCTGCCCACGCTCGCCGCGTCCGCGACGTCCCCCGACTCGACCACGTTCCCCACGTCCGCGTCCGCCGCGTCCGCCGCGTCCCCCGGCTCCGGTGAGGAGGAGTCGCGGTGATCGAGGTTCTGGTCGTGGACGACGACACACGGGTCGCACGGGTCAACGCGGCGTACGTCGCGAAGGTGCCCGGTTTCCGCGTCACGGGCCAGGCGCACAGCGCCGCCGAGGCGCTGCACCGACTGACGGCCCTGCCGTGCCCGGACCTGGTGCTGATGGACCACCACCTGCCGGACGAGACGGGGCTCGCGGTCGTCCGGGAGATGCGCCGACGCGGCCACGAGACCGACGTGATCATGGTGACGGCGGCCCGGGACGTGGCGACCGTCCGGGCGGCGATGCGGCACGGCGCGTTGCAGTACCTGGTCAAGCCGTTCACGTTCGCGGGCCTGCGGGTGAGGCTGGAGGCGTACGCGGCGCTGCGCCGCACCCTGGACGGTGGTGGGGAGGCCGAGCAGGCAGAGGTGGACCGGATCTTCGGGGCGCTGTCCGCGCCGTCGGCGCCGGCCCTCCCCTCGGCGCACTCCCCCACCACCGCCGACCTGATCCGCCGCTGCCTGGCGCGGGCCGAGGCGCCCGTGTCGGCCCAGGACGTCGCCGACCGGACGGGGCTCAGCCGGCAGACCGCCCAGCGCTATCTGAAACTGCTGGAACGCGCGGGACGGGTCAGGCTGACCCTCAAGTACGGCGACGCGGGCCGCCCGGAACACCGTTACGTGTGGGCGGCCCGCGGCTGAAGCGAGCGGACACGGCTCGTGGAGCCGGGGCAGGGGACCGTGTCCCCTTGGTGCAGGGGTGTCAGCTCAGCCGGTGGCCTTCTTGACGAACTCCGTGGTGAACGTCTTGCTCAGGTCCACGGTGGCGTTCTTGATGGCGGGGTTGAAGGCCTTGAGGACCTTCTCCACGGTCTCGGGGCCGTTCGCCGGCATGACGCCGTCCTTGGTGAACATCGGAAGCGTGCTCTTGATCGCCTCGGCGTAGAGCTTCTTGTTGCCCTGGGAGTAGTCGGCGGGCATCTTGGCGGCGATCTCGTCGGCGCTGTGGGTGGACATCCACTTGAGCGTCTTCACGAACGCGTTGGCCAGCTTCTGGACGGTGTCCTTGTGGCTGTTGACCCAGTCCGTCTGCATGTACAGGCTCGACGACGGGTAGGGACCGCCGAGCGCCTCCTGGGAGCCCTCCGGGGTCCGCATGTCGAGGAGGATCTTGCCGGCCTTCTTGTCCAGGATCGTCGCGACGGTCGGGTCGGTGGTCATGCCGCCGTCGATGGAGCCCTGCTGGAGCGCCGAGATGAACGTCGGTCCGGCCCCCACGGCGACCGGGGTGAAGTCGCTGACGTTCACGCCGTTCTTCACCGCGAGGTACTTGGTGAGGAAGTCGGTCGAGGAACCGAGGCCGGTGACGCCGAGCTTCTTGCCCTTGAAGTCCTTGGGGGACGTGATGTCGCCGGCGGCCTTGGCGGAGACCACCTCCACCTCACCGGGGGCGTGCGAGAGCTGCACCACGGACTCGATGCTCTTGTGCTTGACCTGGAGATCGAGGGTGTGGTCGTAGAAGCCGACGGCGCCCTGGACCTGGCCGGAGACGAGCGCGGTCTCGGCCTGGACCCCGGCGGGCTCGCTCAGAAGTTCCACGTTCAGGCCCTCGGCGGAGAAGTAGCCGAGGCGCTGGGTGAGCATGGCGGGCATGTAGATGACCTTGTCCAGGCCGCCGACCATGATCTTGACGTGCTCGCCCTTGCCACCGCCCCCGCTGCCGCTGTCGGCCGTCGAACTGGCCGCGTCGTTGGCGCAGGCGGTGAGGGAGGACAGGGCGAGCAGGCCGGCTGCGGCGGACGCCGCGAGTCTGACGGTCTTGCGCATGGCGGTTCACGTCCTAGGGGTGAGCGGTACGGGGCGGGTGGGGTGCGGGAAGGAAGTGCGGAGCCGGGCCGAGTGGCCGGTGGCTCGACGACCGGAGTCGGTGACTCAGCGGCCTGAGTCGACGACTCGGTGGCCCGGGTCGGGGCTCAGTGACCCGAGTCGGCGGGCTTCCAGCGGAAGATGCGGCGCTCGGCGAAGGTGAGCAGCCCCTCGGCGACGAGGGCCACCACGGCGAGGATGACCATGGCCGCGTACACACCTGCCGCGTTGAACGTGCCCTGGGACTGCGCGACGAGCAGGCCGATGCCGTTGGTGGCGCCGATGTACTCGCCGACGATGGCGCCGATGAGCGCGAAGCCGAAGCTGACGTGGAGGCTGGTGAAGATCCAGGAGGTGGCGGACGGGATGACCACCTGGAGCGTGACCCTGCGGTCGCTCGCGCCGAGGATGCGGGCGTTGGCCACCAGGTTGCGGTCGACCTCGCGAGCGCCCTGGAAGGCGTTGAAGAACACCGGGAAGAAGACGAGGACGACGGCCGAGGCGATCTTGGACATCGGCCCGAGCCCGAACCAGATGACGAAGATCGGGGCGAGCACGATCCTCGGGAGCGAGTTGAGCACCTTGATGTAGGGGCCGAGGACGTCGGCCAGGAAGGCGATGCGTCCCAGCGCGATACCGAGGATCACGCCGGCCACCACACCGAACACCCAGCCGAGCAGCGCCTCGTAGAGCGTGTACCAGATCTGCTCGCCCAGCGAGCCGAGCGCGGTGCCGTGGGTGGTCCAGGTCCACATCTGGTCCCAGATCTTGGAAGGCATCGAGAAGTTGAAGGGATCGATGACCTCGGCCCGCGAGAGCGCCTCCCACAGACCGAGCACCGCCACCAGGAGCAGAATGCGGGCTACGGTGACGATCACCTTCCGCTTGCGGGCGGCGCGGGCCCGCGAGTGCGCCCGGTCGGGCGTCCTGGCCGTCTCGGCGACCGGCGTGCTGAGAACCTCAGGCGACACGGGCGGCACCTCTTTCACGGGTGATGCGGACCTCTTCGCCCAGGGACTCCCAGATCTCGCGGTAGATGTCGATGAACTCGCTCTGCAGGCGCACCTGCTCGACCTTGCGCGGCCGGGGCAGGCCGATGTCGAAGACCTGCTTCACGGTGGCGGGACCGGCCGTCATCACGACGACCCGGTCGGCCAGCGCGATGGCCTCCTCCAGGTCGTGGGTGACGAAGACGACCGAGGAGCCGGTGCCCTCCCACAGTTCCAGCAGTTCGTCCGACATCAGTGCCCGGGTCTGGACGTCGAGCGCGGAGAACGGCTCGTCCATGAGCAGGATCTCGGGGTCGTTGACGAAGGTCGCGGCGAGCGCGACCCGCTTGCGCTGACCACCGGAGAGCTGGTGCGGGTAACGGTCCTCGAAGGCGGCGAGCCCGACCCGGGCCAGCCACGCCCGCGCCTTCTCCCTCGCCTCGGCCTTCGGAACGCCGCGGAAACGTGGACCCGCCATCACGTTGGACAGCACCGTGCGCCAGGGAAAGGTGGCGTCCTGCTGGAAGACGAAGCCGACCTTGCCGCCGACACCGGCCACCGGCTCACCGGCCACCAGCACTTCACCCTCGCTGGGCTCCTCCAGACCGCTGACCAGGGTCAACGTCGTCGACTTGCCGCAGCCGGTGGGACCCACCACGGCCACGAACTCACCGCGCCGAACGGTGAGGTCGAGATCCCTCACAGCGGTGTGCAGGCCCCCTGACGGGGTCCTGAACGTCTTGCTCGCGCCCCGTAGCTCGATGGCGGGGCTGGTGTCTGCGCTCATGACCCGGGACGGTAGGTGTGGCCCCCGCCACAGCAGCAGTCTTCTGTTCGCAAGCCGTTCTTTTGCTCGCAAGCACCTGTTGTGCTCGTTTTGCTCGCGCTAAAACAACGGAGCCGAAACACGGGCTTAACGCTCGCCAGGCCTTGAGGGAAAGAGGCCCGATGATTGACGTCCTGGTGGTCGACGACGACTTCCGTGTCGCCGAGATCAACGCGAAGTACGTGGGAAAGGTTCCCGGATTCCGGGTGACCTCCCGCGCGCACAGTGCTGCCCAGGCACTGACCGCCGTACAACGCGGAGGCATCGACCTGGTCCTGCTCGACCACTACCTGCCCGACCGCACCGGCCTGGAACTCGTCCACCGCATGCGCGAACAGGGTCTGGGCACCGACGTCATCATGATCACGGCAGCCGGCGACGTGGCGACCGTGCAGCAGGCGATGCGGCTTGGCGCACTGCACTATCTGGTCAAGCCCTTCACGTTCGCCGCCCTGCGCACCCGCCTGGACTCCTACGCCGCCTTGCGCCGCACCGTCGACCGCGTCGGCGGCCGCGGGGTCGCCGGGCAGGAGCAGGTGGACCGGATCTTCGGTGCCCTGCGCACCACGCCCGCGCCGTCCTCCCCCGGCCTGCCCAGCGGCCACTCGGAGCCGACGACCGACCTCATCTGCGGTGTCCTGCACGGTGCGGGGCAGCCCCTGTCGGCCCACGAGGTGGCCGCCCGCACGGGCCTGAGCCGGTCCACCGCCCAGCGCTACCTGCGTCACCTGGAACAGGCCGGCCGCCTGCGCCTGTCCCTGAAGTACGGCGACACAGGACGCCCGGAGCACCGTTACGCGTGGGTGGCGCCGTAGCCGGGCGGACCGGCCGGTGCGTGTGGCCGACCGGTGCCGGTGGTCGGCCGGTGCCGATGGTCGGCTGGTGCCAGTGGCCGACCGGTGGCCCGCCAGTGATCGGGCAATGCCGGTGGTCGGAGGGGGCCGGTGGTTGCCGGTGGTCGGAAGGGGCCAGTGGTTGCCGGTGGTCGGAAGGGGCCAGTGGTTGCCGGTGGTCGGAAGGGGCCAGTGGTTGCCGGTGGTCGGAAGGGGCCAGTGATTGCCGGGGACCGGGCGGGGCCGGTGGTCGGGTGGTTGCCGGTGGTCGGGTGGTTGCCGGTGGTCGGGCAGGGCCGGTGACCGTGCGGTGATCGGTCAGTGCCGGTGGTCGGGTGGGGCCGATGGCCGCCCTCCGGGGCTCTGTCGCAGCCGGTCGTAGCCGCGGACGGGGCGGTGCCACGACGGCCGGGGGCGGCCTCGCTCACACGGCCCCCGCCCCGGTCAGCGACCGCACCTCCGTCTCCGCGTGCTTGGCCTCGTCGGGCGGTTCGGCGGAGGTGACCGTGCCCAGCCAACCCGCCAGGAATCCCAGCGGGATGGAGACGATGCCGGGATTCTGCAGTGGGAAGTACTGGAAGTCGACGCCGGGGAAGAGCGAGTCGGGGCTGCCGGAGACGACCGGGGAGAGCACGACGAGCCCCAGGGCCGGAACCAGGCCGCCATACACCGCCCACACCGCGCCCCGGGTGGTGAACCCGCGCCAGAACAGCGAGTAGAGCAGCACCGGCAGGTTCGCGGAGGCGGCGACGGCGAAGGCGAGGCCGACCAGGAAGGCGACGTTGAGGTCGCGGGCGAGCAGGCCGAGGCCGATGGCGACCACCCCGACGCCCACCGCCGCGATCCGCGCCACGGCCACCTCGCCGCGCTGCCGCCCGCCGCGCCGCCGCAGCGACGCGTACAGGTCGTGGGCGACGGACGCGGAGGAGGCGAGCGTGATCCCGGCGACCACCGCGAGGATGGTGGCGAACGCGACCGCGGCGACCACCGCGAACAGCACCGTGCCGCCCGTGGAGGCCGCGCCGCCGCCCAGGTCGAGGGCGAGCAGCGGTACCGCCGTGTTCCCGGCCGCGTTCGCCCCGCGCACGGCCTGGGGCCCGACGATCGCGGCGGCGCCGAACCCGAGCACGATCGTCATGAGGTAGAAGCCGCCGATGAGCCCGATGGCCCAGAGCGCCGACCGCCGGGCCGCCCGGGCGGTCGGCACGGTGTAGAAGCGGGACAGGATGTGCGGCAGACCGCCCGTGCCGAGCACCAGTGCGAGTCCGAGACTGATGAAGTCCAGGCGCGCGGTCCAGTCGCCGCCGTACTTCAGTCCCGGCGCCAGGAAGGCCTCCCCGTGACCGCTGTGCTCGGAGGCGGCACGCAGCAACCGGTCGAGGTCGCCGTGGAATCGGACCATGACGAGCACGGTCAGCACGACGGTCCCGCCGAGCAGCAGCACGGCCTTGACGATCTGGATCCAGGTGGTGGCCCGCATCCCGCCCAGCGACACGTAGACCACCATCAGCGCACCGACGCCGATCACGGCCCACGCCTGTGCAGCGCCGCCCGCACCCGTCCGCCCCAGCAGCAGCGCCACCAGGCTGCCCGCCCCCACCATCTGCGCCACCAGGTACAGCACGGACACGGTGACCGAGGACGTGCCCGCCGCGATCCGCACCGGACG
Organism: Streptomyces sp. NPDC056160; assembly: GCF_042268205.1. Lineage (NCBI taxonomy): Bacteria > Bacillati > Actinomycetota > Actinomycetes > Kitasatosporales > Streptomycetaceae > Streptomyces > Streptomyces sp. NPDC056160. The sequence goes on along the minus strand of NZ_JBHJUW010000037.1, from coordinate 6,836 downwards.
CTCGCTCATCCTGGCCGCCACCACGTCGGCGAGGGTGAACCGCCCGCAGTTGCGCACCAGTTCGGCGACCAGGAACAGCACCACCAGCCAGCCCACGAGGAAGCCCACCACATACAGCACGCCGTCGTAGCCGAAGAGCGCGATCAGCCCCGGCACCCCCAGGAAGGAGGCGGCCGAGGCGTAGTCCCCGGCGATGGCAAAACCATTCTCCATGGGGGAGAACAACCGCCCGCCCGCGTAGAACTCCTCGGCCGAACCGTGTCTCCCGCGGCTCACCCAGGTGGTGATGGCCAGCGTGACGGCGACGAACGCACTGAACAGCAGCAGCGCCAGTGTCTGATGTCCACCAGTCACGACGCACCCCCCTGCGCGGCGCCCCGGGTCAGCGCCTGGGTGTCCCAGCGCAGGTCGAGCGCGGCCTGGTCCCGGCGCAACCGCGCGTGCCGGGCGTAGGCCCACGCGAAGAGGAAGGTGGTGAGGAACTGCCCGATCCCCGCGAGCATCGCCACGTTCACCGCGCCCGCCACCGGCCGCGCCATCAGCCCGGGCGCGGTCGTCGCGGCCACGACGTACGCCGCGGACCAGACGAGGGAGACCACCACTGCCGGCACCACGAACCTCCGGTAGCGCCCGCGCACCTCCTGGAACGCCGCACTGCGCTGCACGGCCAGATACACTTCGGCCGCCGCTCCGTCAGCTGGCCGGCCCGGTCCTTCCCGACGCGCCGCCGGCACCCGCGCTGCGGGGGTTCCCGTGCCCTCCCCCTCGCCCCAGCCGGACGCCAACGCGTCGTACCACGGATCGCGGTACCGCACGTCCTCGGACGTCTGTTCCTGGTTCTCGTGCTTCCCGGACGGGTCCGCGGGACCGCCCCCGTCCCCGTGGGGACGGCCGTTGCTTGACTGCATGCCCAAGGATGGGCAGAGCGGGAAGACCCCGGCTTCTCTTCCCTCAGCGCTTCACCCCATCAGGTGATTCAGCTCGCCGGCGGTCGCGCCAGCCCCTTCGCGTACGCATACCGCACGGCCTGCGCCCTGTCCTTGAGGCCCGCCTTGGCGAACAGGTTGTTGATGTGCGTCTTCACGGTGGCGGTGGAGACATGCAGCCGACGCGCGATCTCCTGGTTGCTCAGGCCCTCGGCGATCAGCGCCAGCACCTCGCACTCCCGCGTGGTGAGCCCGTCCGGCGGCTCGGCGGCGGGCACCTGCCGGGGGTCGGCCCCGGACAGTCGCTCCAGCAACCGCCGCTGGATGCTGGGCGACAGCCCCGCGTCCCCGGACAGCACGCTCTCCACGGCCCGGACGATCTCGTCACCCCCCGCGTCCTTGGTCAGATAGCCCCGCGCTCCGGCCCGCAGGGCGGGGAAGAGCGACTCGTCGTCCGCGTACGTCGTGAGGATCACCACCTGGGTACCCGGATGCTCCGACCGGATCCGCCGCGTGGCCTCGACGCCGTCGCACCGCGGCATCCGCAGGTCCATCAGCACCACGTCCGGAGCCACTTCTGCGACGAGCTCGACCGCTTCGTCCCCGTCGCCCGCGGACCCCACGACCTCGATGCCCGGCAGCAGTCCCAGCAGCATCACGATGCCTTCCCGGACCACCGTCTGGTCGTCCGCCACGACCACCCGCGCGGGCTTCCTCCCCGCCTCCTCGCTCATACCGGCACCTTCAACGTCACAGCGAACCCCTCCTCGTGCGGGCCTGCCTCCAGCGAGCCGCCCAGCAGCTCGGCGCGCTCCCGCATGCCCAGCAGACCGTACCCGCCGCCGGCCCCGGCGAGGTCGCCGGGCGTACCGCCCGAGTCCCGCACGTCCAGCACGACCTGGTGCTCTCCGTAGTCGAGCCGGAGCCGGACCTTGGCGCCCGGGGCATGCTTGCGGACATTGGTCAACGCCTCCTGGGCGACGCGGCGCACGGCCTGCGAGGCCTCGGCGGGCAGTTGTCTGCGTTCACCCGAGACGGTGACCTCCGCGCCGGCGTTCGCCGCCACCAGCTGGCTGAGGAAGTCCTCCAGAGGGGTCAGCTCGCCGCGCAGCGCGGACAGGGCCTGGCGGGTCTCGTCGAGCCCGTCGCGGGCCATCCCCCGGGCGGCCACCACCCGCTCCAGGATCCGGTCCCGGTCCGCGCCCCGCTCGATGAGGAGCCGGGCGGTCTCCAGGTGCACGAGCTGCGCCGAGAGACTGTGGGCCAGTACGTCATGGATCTCCCGCGCGATCCTCGCCCGCTCCCCCAGCGCCGCCGACTCCGCCTCCGCCACCCGGGCGGCCCGTTCCTGGGCGAGCAGCCGCTGAGCGTTGCCCCGGGCCTCGGCGTCCAGCCGCAGGACGTAGCCGGCGAGCGCCAGGCCGATCGTGGTGACGACGGTGGTGATCCACCGGTCGTCGTCGGCCACGGCGAACGCGGCGAGCGCGATCGCGGTCAGGGGCATGGCCGCCGCGAGCGGCAGCCTTTCCAGAGCGACGATCCCGCAGGCGCACCAGATGACGAGGGCGGGCACATGGAGGCTTCCCGCCTGCGCGGCGCCCGCCACGCCGAAGAGAACGGCGAAGAGCCCCAGCGAGGGCACGAGCCGATGCGCGAGCGTGGTCCTGAAGAAGCCCCAGGCAGTTGCCGTCACCACGACGACACCCACCGCTCCTGCGAGCGCACCCCAGAGATGGACATGACTGCTGCGGAAGGCGCCCCAGAGAAAAACGGCGGCCATCAGGATCCGCGCACCCCACCCCAGGAGGCGTCGGGGCCGGGATACCCCCACCCGGCCCAGCGCCTCCGGAGAGGGCCAGCGCGTCCAGACGTTCTCCGTCACACGCGCTCCTTCCACGCGGGTCGGGGCCTGTCGTCACCGTACGCCGGAATCCGGTCGTACGACGGGGTCCGGCCGCCCGCCGAGGTGAGGGCTTGCGTCCGCCGGACCAGGACGCCCGAGCGGACCAGCAGCGTCGCGGCCAGGGCGAGCATCAGGGCCGGACTTCCCTGGCGCACGCCGAGCAGCTCGCCCAGGCCGAACAGGCCGGCACGCAGGACGATGCCTCCGATCCAGACGCTCGCACTCGCCTTGGTGCTCTTGGTCCACACGGCTCCGTCCGGCTCCACCCATATCCGGGTGGTCCAGGCCCAGCCGGCTCCGATGCCGAGGCCGATGATCAGTTCGGCGGCGAGGAGCAGCGCGGCCTCGGTGTGGTGGTGGGCGTCGATCAGGCCGGGTTCGCGCAGCGCGACCACCGCCAGAATCGCAGGGAGGAGCCACCAGCGGCGGTCGGCGTCGAGCCGGCGGGCGCTGAACTGCCTGGAGATGACGAGGGCGGCGACGGCCACGATCACCAGCGCGTTGACGAGCCCGGACATCAGAGCCTCCATGAACGGGAAGGGGAGGCCGACGGCGAGACCCGTCGACGCCTTCGACGCTACGGAAAATCAAGGGCGGACTGATCGGCGCAGGGGTGGATCACGGGTGGATTCACGCGGTCGACGGTCTCCACCCGCGGGTGGAGGGACCCCCGAGTGCATGGTTTTCCCACCGGCGTTGCTCCGGTTCCGCACCGGGTTTCCAGCGACTCCACCGCAGGGTGGTACCGGCTCCACCGGCTTTCACCGAGGGTGGTACCGGCTCCCCCTTGTGCTCGCCTCGGATCGCCCCGGGCTCGTACCGGCTTCGCGTCGACCTCGCCCCGGTCCCGCCGGTGCCCGCGCGGGTGGCCGACCGCGTTCCACCACCTCGTACCGGGCCGACCGGCCACCGGCAGGGGCCCGGGGCCCGGGCAGCCGGCGGCCCTCTCCCCATCCGGCGAGCGGGAAGCCGCCCGCCGGGTCGGTCCCAACCGAACCGGGGCCGACCCGATCCGGGCCGCCCCGATCCGAGCCGACCCGATCCGGCCCGTCCGGATCCGCGACCGCTCGGCCCGCCCGTCGGCCGGTCAGCCGGTCAGCCGCTACGCGTCGATGCGTGAGCGGTCGAGTGTGGCCGCCGAGCTGGCGATGAACTCCTTGCGGGGAGCAACGTCGTTGCCCATGAGCAGGTCGAACACCCCTTCGGCGGCCTCCAGGTCGGAGAGGTTGATCCGGCGCAGGGTGCGGTGGCGCGGGTCCATGGTGGTCTCGGCGAGCTGGTCGGCGTCCATCTCTCCGAGACCCTTGTACCGCTGGATCGAGTCCTTGTACCGGATGTTCTTGCTCTGGAACTCCAGCAGCTTGTCGCGCAGTTCACGGTCCGAGTACGTGTAGACGTACTTGTCCTGGCCCTTCTTCGGCTGGATCAACTCGACGCGGTGCAGCGGCGGCACCGCGGCGAACACCCGGCCGGCCTCGACCATGGGCCGCATGTAGCGGTGGAACAGGGTCAGGAGCAGGGTGCGGATGTGCGAGCCGTCCACGTCCGCGTCGGTCATCATGATGATCTTGCCGTAGCGCGCGGCGTCCAGATCGAAGGTCCGGCCGGAGCCTGCTCCTATCACCTGGATGATCGCGCCGCACTCGGCGTTCTTCAGCATGTCGGTGACGGACGACTTCTGGACGTTGAGGATCTTGCCGCGAATCGGCAGCAGCGCCTGGAACTCGGAGTTCCGGGCGAGCTTGGCGGTGCCGAGCGCGGAGTCCCCCTCGACGATGAACAGTTCGCTGCGGTCGACGTCGTCGCTGCGGCAGTCGGCGAGCTTGGCGGGCAGGGAGGAGGACTCCAGGGCCGTCTTGCGCCGCTGGGCGTCCTTGTGCTGGCGGGCCGCGATCCGGGTCCGGGCGGCGGCGACGGCCTTCTCCATGATCACACGGGCCTGTTGGGCCGCGTCCCGCTTGGGGGAGGTCAGGAACGCCTTGAGTTCCTTGGTGATCACGTTGTTGACGATGCGGCGGGCGGCCGAGGTGCCGAGGACCTCCTTGGTCTGCCCCTCGAACTGCGGCTCGGCGAGGCGGACCGTGACGACCGCGGTGAGGCCCTCCAGGGCGTCGTCCTTGACGATGTCGTCCTCGGCGACGCGCAGCATCTTCTTCGCCCGCAGCACCTCGTTCATCGTCTTCGCGACCGCCTGCTCGAAACCGGCGACGTGGGTGCCGCCCTTGGGCGTGGCGATGATGTTGACGAACGACCGGAGGGTGGTGTCGTAGCCGGTCCCCCAGCGCATGGCGACGTCCACGCCGAGATCGCGGGTGACCTCCGTGGGGGTCATCTGGCCGTGCTCGTCGAGTACGGGGACCGTCTCCTTGAAGGATCCCTGTCCGCTGAACCGGAGCACGTCGCAGACCGGCCTGTCGCTCGCCAGGTACTCGCAGAACTCGCTGATGCCGCCGTCGAAGCGGAAGGACTCCTCCCCCTTGCTGCCGCCCTCGCCGAGGCCGTACTCATCACGGACGACGATGGTCAGGCCGGGCACCAGGAAGGCCGTCTGCCGGGCGCGCTGGTGCAGGTTCTCCAGGGAGAGCTTCGCGTCCTTGAGGAAGATCTGGCGGTCGGCCCAGTAGCGCACGCGCGTGCCGGTCCGCGACTTGGGGATCTTCTTGGCCTTGCGCAGGCCGCTGCCGGACTCGAACTTGGCCTCGGGGCCGTTGCCCGTGAACGCGCCGGGCACGCCGCGCCGGAAGCTGATCGCGTGCGTGTGGCCACCGCGGTCGACCTCGACGTCCAGGCGGGCGGAGAGCGCGTTGACGACCGAGGCGCCGACGCCGTGCAGACCGCCGGAGGCGGCGTACGAGCCGCCGCCGAACTTGCCGCCGGCGTGCAGCTTGGTCATGACGACCTCGACGCCCGACAGGCCGGTCCTGGGCTCGACGTCGACCGGGATGCCGCGGCCGTTGTCCCGGACCTCCACGGAGCCGTCGTCGTGCAGGACGACCTCGATGTGGTCGCAGACGCCCGCCAGGGCTTCGTCCACGGAGTTGTCGATGATCTCCCACAGGCAGTGCATCAGACCGCGGCTGTCGGTCGATCCGATGTACATGCCGGGGCGCTTGCGCACGGCCTCGAGCCCCTCGAGGACGAGCAGGTGCCGCGCGGTGTAGTTGGAGCCGTCACGGTCTGCTCCTGCCAGCAGAGCTGTGGACGGCACGGACGTATCGGCGGTCACGCGGTTCGCTCCTCGCTGAATTTCAGGTGAGGCCCTCGTGGGTAAGGGCGCGGCTTCGGTTGCCGCTCAGAGGGTACCGAGGCCTGGTAGAGCCCTTGTAACGCAACCCTCGGCAGCGACCCAGACTAGTCGACGGTCGTATGTACGTTCGATCCCTCCATGGAGTGAAGCACATATCACGTTCCCTTCGAGGCATGAACCATTTAGGCTCCGGGCACGTCCTCATGAACAACCGGCAACCCGGCCGGGGAGGACTGACCATGACCGACAGCGCGAACCCGTAAGACACACAGACGTAATACGGCACATTCGCCGCCAAACCGGCAACGGACAGCCCCTCGGAAAGATTTTTCGAGGAAAAGCCGCGAGCGGGAACGTTTGGGGCTGGTTGGATGTTGACCCTGGTACGACAGCTCGTCGAGCTAGAGAAGAGGCGACGTGACTACTGTTCTGACCCCCGCGAGCCCGCTGACGGCCGCTGATCGCTGCGACCGCTGCGGCGCCCAGGCTTACCTGCGCGTCGTCCTGCTGAGCGGCGGAGAACTGCTCTTCTGCGCCCACCACGGTCGCAAGTTCGAGCCGGAACTCAAGAAGATCGCCGCTGAGATACAGGACGAGACGGAGCGCCTCACCTCCGTGCCCGCCAACGCATCCGAGGAAGAGCGCTGACAAAGCGCTGACCGTCTCGCACGACGAGCGAGCTCCGGCACAGGCCGGTGAACGGGCGGCCGCTCCTGACATGCAGGAGCGGGCGCCCCGCGGCGGGCCCCGCACCCCGGGC
>NZ_JBHJUW010000036.1:37716-68113 GCF_042268205.1 Streptomyces sp. NPDC056160 | reverse complement strand
GCGGCCGGCGCGGCCCGCGCACGGGAGGAGAGGCGGGTGCCGGGCGTGATCGTGCCCTCGTTCCTGGTCTGCGCGACCCGCCGGTGCCGTCGCGTGCGCCCGCCGGTCGGTCTCCCCGCGCGAGTCGGACGCCGGAGGTGTGTCCTGGCCGAGAGAAGGCATGCGGTCGGTCGGGCGGACAAGTCCTGGCGCCCCGGGGGCGCGATGGTCGCGGCGTGGAACGAGTGGAACCCGGGGCCCTTCACGGGCGGCGGCGATCGTAGGGGCGCGGCAATCCGCGGAGCAGCCGAGGCCGGCGGACGGCGCGACGAGCCTCGGGACCGGCCGGACGGCGATTCAGGCCGGCCGTGTGGAGGTGGTGCGTCGCCGTGTCAGCGACGGGCCGCAGGACGTCCGGTCCGGTCAGCGTGAGCATGGTGGAGGGGGCGAGGGCCTGGACGGCGACGCGGTCGTCGGTCGGTGCGGACGACGGCAACGCAGGGGGAGCAGGCCGATGCAGACCTCCGCATCGGGCGCGCGGCGGGCGAGCGGAGGGTTGCAGACGCCGAGGACGACGTAGACCTTCACGTCCTGGTCCGGCTCGTCCTCCGCGGCGGCGGTGGCGTCGATCTCGGTGAGGGCGCCGAAGGCGTGCGGGGCCGGGCCCGTACGGAGCGGGGGTCCCCGCCTTTGCGGGCGAACTCGCAACACCGGGCCACTCGCGAGCCCCGTCAGGAACGGCGCTCGACGGTCTTCACGCCAGGGACAGGAAGAGCCGCTCCAGGCGTGCGCGGATCTGCTCGACGTCCTCGTCGTTCTGCCGGCCCGCTTCAGCGCCGGTCACGCACTGCTGCAGACCCGAGGCGATGATGGCGAAACCGGCCCGGTCCAGGGCGCGGGACGCGGCCGCGAGTTGCGTGATGACGTCCTCGCAATCGCGCCCCTCCTCGATCATCCTGATCACGCCGGCGATCTGACCCTGCGCACGACGCAGCCGGTTCAGCACGGACTTCAGATCCGCGTCCTGAAGCTCCAGTTCCACGATCACTCCTCGTCAAAAGCTCCGGGACGCCGCGTGCCCTGGCCCGTGACGGTGCCGACCGGCAACCGACGTTCATCCTCGGTCGGCTGCGTCCGGGGCGACCTTACACGGCACCGCTTCCACGCCCGCTACCTGAACCTGCCGGTCACGTTCAGCAGTACCTGCGGGGCCGGCCTGCGCTGCCGGGCGTGCAGAACCGTCCGGTCGCGGCCGGCGGGGACCGTCGCAAGGAGCGAGCTCCGGAACCATGCACGACACATCTTCTCATATACCCGCCAGGGTATACGCCTCGCCGGTCCACGCCGCTGCGCCGGTTCATCTGTCCCGGGCCTGGCAGCGAGGCCGGGAGAGCCGTCGCACGCTCGGCTTGCCGCTGGACGTCATGGCCACCGCGTGGAGACCGGTGACCGCACCGCCGCCCACAGCGACGACATGCGCGGCTTCGTGGTGCCGCCCGGACGGTGGGTCGTCGAGAACGCCGCGGCCCAGGGCAGGAGACAGTCAGACGGTGCGGCGCCGAACACGCACCGGTCGGCCGGCCGATGGGGCCGACCGGCCCATGCGCGACCCGGCTCGCGCCGCACACGCTGGACACGTCGGGCGAGTCCGACGACAGGACCCGATGCCGAGAGGGTAAGGATCGGTATGAAGGGATACGTCTTCCACGGCCCCGGGCGGTCCGCCTGGGAGGAGACCCCCGACCCTGATGCCAAGGAGCCCACCGACGCCGTCGTGCGGGTCGACACGGTCACGATCTGCGGTACGGACCTGCACATCCTCAAGGGCGACGTCCCTGGGGTGCGCCCCGGCACGGTGCTGGGGCACGAGGCCGTCGGTGAGGTCGTCGAGGTCGGCTCCGATGTGTGGAGCGTACGGCCGGGGGACCGGGTGCTGGTCTCCTGCATCACCGCCTGCGGGCGCTGCCGCTTCTGCCGCGGGGGTGTGTACGGTCAGTGCCTGGGCGGCGGGGGCTGGATCCTCGGCCACCTGGTCGACGGTACACAGGCGGAGTACGTCCGTGTGCCTTTCGCCGACCTGTCCCTCCATCCGCTGCCGGCCTCGGTGACGGACACGGACGCCGTGCTGCTGGCGGACGTCTTCCCGACCGCCTACGAGGTCGGCGTGCTGAACGGCCGGGTCCGGCCCGGGGACACCGTCGCCGTGGTGGGAGCAGGCCCCATCGGTCTCGCGGCCGTGGCCACCGCCCGGCTGTTCGCGCCCGAGCGCGTCATCGCGGTGGACGTCGCCCCGGCCCGGCTGGAGGCCGCGAGGAAGCTCGGAGCCGAGGCGGTGGTGGACGCCCGCGAGGCTCCTGAGCAGCTGGTCGCGGACCTCACAGGAGGGCTCGGCGCGGACGTGGCCGTCGAAGCGGTCGGGGTGCCGGAGACGTTCGAGATGTGCACCCGCATGGTGCGGCCCGGGGGCCACGTCGCCAATGTGGGCGTCCACGGCAGGCCGGCGGTCCTGCACCTGGAAGAGCTGTGGATCAAAAACGTGACCATCACCACAGGCTTGGTGAACACCAACTCCACGCCCGCACTGCTGAAGATGGCCGCCGCCGGCAGGCTACCGACATCCCAGCTGGTGACGCACGTCTTCCCGCTGGAGCAGATACAGGAGGCCTACGACGTCTTCGCGCAGGCCGCCGTGACCGGGGCACTCAAGGTCGTCCTCGGTGAGCCGCCGCGGAACGAGGTCCTCCCCATGACCGCGGCCGAGTGAGCCGGCGGGCCGGCGGTGGAGCGGTCGGCCGGCCGTGCGGTCACGAAGAGAGAGGGCGGACCGATCGATGTACGGCAATGACGGATTCCGGGAGCTGGACCGGCAGGAGTGCCTGCGGCTGCTGGTCACGGCCGCGGTGGGCCGTGTCGTCCATACGCGTCACGCCCTGCCCGCCGTACTCCCGGTGAACTTCCGCGTGGACAGCGATGGCGCGGTGCTGCTGCGCACCACGGCCGCCTCGGAGCTGGCTCGTGCGATCGACGGCGCGGTCGTGGCGTTCGAGGCCGACGAGGTGGACGCGATGGCCCACTCCGGCTGGAGCGTCGTCGTGACCGGTTCCGCGTCCGTGACGACCGACCCCGCCGAACGCGGACACCTCGTCACGGACTGGCCTCCTTCTTGGGTGCCCTCGCCCCGTGAGGTCTTCATCCGCATCGAACCCGAGTTGGTCACCGGCCGCGAACTGGCCGGTGGCCGCAGCCTGTACGGCCTCGGTTCTCTGTTCTGACCAGTGGCCGGCCGAGCAGCAGGAGGACGTCATGCAGGGCTCCCAGTACACCGTGAGCGACGTGATGACCAGCACGGTCGTCGCCCTCGCAGGCGGTGCGACGTTCAAAGAGATCGTGCGGACGATGCAACGGTGGGGCGTCAGCGCGATGCCGGTGCTGGACGGCGACGGTCACGTCACCGGCGTGGTCTCCGAGGCGGATCTGCTGCGCAAGGAGGAGTTCCGCGCCGGCGACGCGGACCGCTCCGGTCGATCGGGCGGCCCTCCGGGCGCGGTCAGGGCGCGGGCGGTGACCGCCCGGGACCTGGCGACCGTTCCGGCGGTCACCGTCCACGCCGACGCGACCCTTGCCGGAGCCGCCGGGCTCATGGCCCGGCACGGAGTCAAGCGGCTGCCCGTCGTCGACGACCGAGGGGTCCTCATCGGCATCGTCAGCCGCTCTGATCTCCTCAAGGTGTTTCTCCGCAGCGACGAGGCCATCGCGCAGGAGGTCCGGCACCAGGTCGTCGCCGGCCGGTTCCCGGTTCCGCTCGACGCGGTGCGCGTGCGGGTGCGCGAAGGTGTCGTCACTCTGGCCGGCGAGGTGGCGGACACGTCCGTGGTGCCCCTCGCCCTGCGCCTGGTCCGCTCCGTCGAAGGCGTGGTGGACGTGCGCTCCGAGATCACGACGTCGCGGCACCCCGGGCCGGCGGCGGGCGACGGCGGTCCGTCGCGGCGGACGGGACCCGGCACCCGGGGAGTGGGACCCGGCACCCGTGCACCGGCGCCCGGCAAGGCAGCTTCCTGACATTCCACGCCGGCTGGGGTTCCATGACGGTGTCGCTCCCACCGGGGCCCGGCCGGTGAAGAACCCGAGGAATGCCCGCTCAGACCGGTCCCTCAAGGGGCGGATCCGCTCGCCAGGCGGCACTCGACGTCCACCACGCCTTCGACGGCGCGTACGAGGCGCGCGGCGACGGGAACGAACGACGTGTCCCGGATGCGCCCGGTGAGGGACACCACCCCGTCGGACACCTCTACGCGGACCGGCTCGACGGGAGCAGGGAAGAGGGGCGAGACGACTTCACGCCGTACCTCCTCGGCGATGTCGTCGTCCGAACGGAGGAACACCTTCAGCAGGTCTGCGCGGCTGACCACTCCTTCGAGCATGCCCTCGGCACTGACGACGGGCAGCCGTTTCACCCTTCGCACAGCCATGATGCGGGCCGCCTCGGCGAGTGTGGCGTCCGCGTGGACGGTGACGGCCGGGGTGCTCATCAGCTCCCCGGCGGTCAGTGCGCCCGCCTTGGCGAGGTCGGGCAGGCGCCTCAGTTGGGTGAAACGGTCCGGGTCGCTGTCGCGGAACTCCTCCTTCGGCAGCAGGTCGGCCTCGGAGACGACGCCGATCACCCGGCCCTCGCCCTCCAGGACCGGGAGCGCGCTGACCTTCCACTGCCCCATGAGAGCGATGATGTCCTTGAACGGGGCGTCGCGTCCCACGGCCACCACGGTGTGCGTCATGACGTCGCTGACGGAGTGCGGGCTGCTGGACATGATCTTGGTCTCCTCCTCGGGGGAACCGGGGGCCGCTGTCCGGCCCGGCCTGCCCGGTGGGTCACCGGCGTCCGCTGCCGTAGGGGGCGTACAGGTCCAGGAGGCGGACCCGGGCCGCGTGCAGCCGGTGGGCGGCCACCTGGCCGACCCAGCGGGCGACGGCCCGTCCGAATTCAGCATCCCGCTCGCACAGCATCCGTACGGTGGCCGCGTCGAACTCGTGGGCCCGTACCGGGCTGGTGGCCTCGGCGCCCAGATGCCAGAGGTACGGCGGGAAGTGCCAGGACCAGCCGACCAGTTCACCATGGCCCAGGGTCTCGATGACGGCGGCGCGGCGGCCGGGGACGTGCAGGTCCAGGGCGATGGTTCCGGTTTTGACGATCCAGAACCTCTCGGCGTGCTGTCCCTCCTCGAACAAGCGGGCCCCCGTACCGAAGGAGACGTCGCGGGCCAGGGACATCAGCTGTGCCCGGTGTTCGGCCGGCAGGGCGGCGGCCAGGGTGGTGGAGGTCATCGCAGGGCTCCTTCCGCGCTGCCGACCTGGTGGGAGGGCCGGCTCACCTTCAGCGTGCGGTCGCCCGGATGCGGGACGCCACGGGCCGCCCGGACTCCGTCGAGGGCCCTTCGGCCCCAAGAGCCCCGGGGTCCCGGTCCGCGCGTCCGCTCAGCGCAGGCGGCGCAGATACGGGTCGTGGGGACGGCGCGGGAGAAGGCGGACGCGTACGTCGAGCGCGATGATCCCGTGTGGCCCGGCCAGTACGGGATTGAGGTCCGCCTCGGCCAGTTGCGGCAGGTCGCACGCCATCCGGGACAGACGGTGCAGCAGCTGCTGGAGACCGTCCAGGTCGACGGCCGGGGCGCCCGCCCAGCCGCGGAGCAGCGGCGCGCAGCGCGGGGAGGCCAGCAGGTCCCGCACGTCGCGGTCGGTGAGCGGAGCGAGCCGGCCGGCGTGGTCGGCCAGGACCTCCGTCGCCGTCCCGCCGAGCCCGAACACCACCAGAGGGCCGAAGACCTCGTCCTGCACCACCCCCGCGAACAACTCGGTGCCGCGACCGGCGAGTGGCTGGATCACCACACCTGTCAGCCGGTCGCCGAACCGGTTCACCAGGTCCCGGTGGGCCGCCCTGATGCGGTCGGGGCCCTGGAGGTCGAGATGGAGCGCGTGCTCCTCGGTCTTGTGCAGCAGGCCCGGCCAGTACGCCTTCATCACCACGCGCCCGTCGCTTCCCGCCAGCTGCCGCGCGGCCGCCACGGCCTCGTCCTCGTCGCGCGCCCAGGCCCACGGAAGCTGCGGCAGGCCGTAGCAGCCGAGCAGGCTGGAGGCGGTCCGCGGATCGAGCCAGGCACCCTCGGGGTTGTCCTCGAGGAACCCGGCGACGACCTGCCTCGCCCGTCGGCTGTCCACGTCCGGTAGTTCCGCCACGTCACCGGTCGGTGTCCCCAGCCACCGGGCACGGGTGGCCGCGTGGGCCAGCGCACGCGCGGCGTCCTGGGCGTCGCAGTAGGCGGGCAGAGTGCCCTCGGCGCAGGTGTCCAGCAGCTCGACGCGAGCCGACTGCGCGGGAAGGACCGCGACGACAGGTCGTGGCAGTGCTTCGGGGACATCGGTGAGCGCCCTGACCAGGTCCTCTCCGATCGCCGCGGCCACTGCCGTAGGGACGAGGGCGACCAGGACGGCGTCGACCGCCGCGTCGCGGGCGAGGTGCTCCACGCAGGCACGCAGCTGTTCCTCGCCGACCGTCGCGGTGGTGTCCACCGGGTTCGTCGCGGCGGCACCCGGGGGCAGCAGGGCCAGCAGCGCGTTCACCGATTCGGCCGGCAGGGCGGGTACGGCCAGACCGGCCTCCGCGCAGGCGTCCGCGGCCAGCACACCGGCGCCGCCGGCGTTGGTGACCACGGCTGTCTTCGTGCCCGCCGGCAGTGGCTGGGAGTGCAGCAGAGCCGCCGCGTCGAGGAGTTCGCCGATCGTACGGGTGGCCGTGACGCCGGCCTGGGTGAACAGCGCCTGGCGGGTCATCGTGGGTGTGGCCGCCGCCGCCGTGTGCGAGGCCGCGGCCCGGCGCCCGGCCTCGGAGCGGCCCGCGTCCACGGTGAGCACCGGCATCCGCCGGGCGACCCTGCGGGCGGTACGGGAGAAGGCCCGCGGGTTGCCGAAGGACTCCAGGTGCAGCATCGCGAGCCCGGTGCGCCCGTCGGCCTCCCACCACTGGAGCAGGTCGTTGCCGCTGACGTCGTACTTGTCGCCGAGCGAGACGAAACTCGACACGCCGACACCGAGACGGGCCAGTCCGCCGAGCAGCGCGATGCCGATGCCGCCCGACTGCACGGCGATGCCGGCCGTGCCCGCACCGGGGTGCCGGGCGGCGAAGGTGGCGTCCAGGCGGATGCCCTCCTCGGTGTTCGCCAGGCCCAGGCAGTTGGGACCCGCCAGGCGCATGCCGTGGCGGCGGCACACGTCCATGAGAGCGGACGCCCCGGCGGCGTCGAATCCGGCCGTGACGACGAGGAGCGCGCCCACCCCCGTCTTCCCGCACTCCTGCGCCACCTGTGGGACCGCTGCCGCCGGAACGGCGATCACCGCGAGGTCGGGCACCTGCGGCAGTGCGGTGACGGACCGGTAGGCGTGCACCCCGGCGATCGTGGAAGCGGCCGGATGGACCGCGAAGACCCTCCCGGTGAAGGAACCGGTGACGATGTTCCGCAGGACGGCGCGTCCGACGGAACCGGGTCTGCGGCCGGCCCCGATCACCACGACGGACGCCGGGCGCAGCAGCGGGCGCAGGCTGACGACGTCGGCGAGGCGCCCGCGCGCGTCCACGGCGCTCAGGTAGGCCTCGTCCTCGGTCAGCTCCACCACGCAGTGCACCTCAGGGCCGTCGTAGTGCCGGGTCACCCGCAGGCCGAGGTCGTGGAAGACGCGCAGCACGTCGAGGTTCTCCGCCAGGGCGTCGGCGGTGAACGCGGTGACACCCGCGGTGCGGGCGGCGTCCGCCAGGTGTTCGAGCAGCAGCGTGGCCACCCCGCGGTGGTGCCAGTCGTCGGCGACCGCCAGTGCGACGTCCGCTGTCGAGCCGTGTGGGTCGGTCTCGTACTCGGCGAGGCCGATCAGACGGCCGTCATGCTCGGCGACCAGGGCGCGGTAGCCGGGGAGCGGCGCTGCGGCCACACGTTCGGCCGCCTGCCGGGCGCCGGCACGGCTCAGTGCGAAGAACCGCAGCCGCAGGTTCTCGTCGGACATCGCCTCGTACAGGTGCAGGACCCCGGCGCGGTCAGCGGGATTCGAGCGGCGGATGCGGATGGTGGTGCCGTCGGTCAGCAGCGCGTGCACCGGTGCTTGCTCGGTGTCGGTCATCGAGTACGTCTCCCTCCGCGGTCCCGTTCTCCAGCCTGCGGTGCCTCGTCCCCGCCCCACAGAGGCCGGCCGGGCACCGGACCGGGCCGAGCGGCCCACGTCCGGGGCGTCGCCGTGCCGGGCTCCGCCGCTGTCGGCGGGCGCCCGGGCTCTGGAGCCGGGCCCTGCGTTCCGTGCAGGGGCCGGTCGGCCCTCGCGGCGGACCGCACCGGATGCCACGGTGGCAACAGGACGTCCCGCCGAGCGACGCGGCGTGCTGGCGAGAGGCGGTGGTGAGGATGGAGTTGCCCTTGGTCGTGGGTGTGGACGGTTCGGGTCCGAGCCTGACCGCGGTCGACTGGGCGGTGGACGAGGCCGCCCTGCACGGTCTGCCGCTGCGGCTGGTGTACGGCTCACTGTGGGAGCGCTACGAGGGGACCGTGCCCTCGGGCAGTCCTCAGTGTCCCTCGGAGCAGGTGATGGCCGAGCACGTGGTCGCCGCCGCCGAAGAGCGGGCACAGCGCCGCAACCCCGCGGTGAAGGTGACCACGGACGTCCTTCCCGAGGACGGGGTCCACGCTCTGCTGGGCGCCGGAGACACCGCCTTCGCCGTGGTCACCGGCTCCCGGGGGCGGGGCGAGCTGAGGGGGCTGCTGCTGGGGTCCGTGAGCCTCGCGGTGGCCGGCATGGCACGGTGCCCGGCGGTCGTGGTCCGCGGGGACACGGCCGGCCTGGCCGGGACGCACGAGCGGATCCTGCTCGGCGCCGGTGAAGCCGAGATCGGTCGCGAGGCGGTCCGGTTCGCCTTCCACGAGGCCGAGGCACGCCGTTGCGTCCTCCAGGTCGTACGCGCCTGGCGCATCCCGGCACCCGGGACGGCCGGCACACAGACGGCGGGCGGGAACTCCGTCCTGGGACACGTGGGGCAGGCCGCCGCACTCGTCGAAGAACTGCTGAGCGAGGCGATGGACGACCACCCCGCGGTCCGGGTGCGGCGTGCGACCGTCGAGGGCCCGGCACACAGGGTGCTCGTGGACCGCTCGGCCGCCGCCGACCTGGTGGTCCTCGGCGCCCGGCGCAGAACGCGAGTCTTCGGGCTCCAACTGGGCCGCACGGCACACGCGTTGCTGCACCACGCGAGCTGCCCGGTGGCGGTGGTCCCGCAGCGGGCGTGACGGCCCGCCGACGGCGGCGACGGACTCCGGCGAATTCTCTGCCGGAACCCGTTCCCGCGCTTCAGCCTCATCGCGGTCGCAGGGGCGTCCGGCTGCCGCGGCGACGGCGTCCCGGAGTACGCCTTCGGCCCGAGCCGACGGGACGGCAAGCCCCTGCTGCGGGACTTCGCGGGGCGCCGCCGGGTGGCCGGCCGTGACCGCTCGGCCTTCGAGGAACACCCGCACCTGGCCCTGCTGAGCACACGCGGAGACGGACCGGCGGACTGGCTGGTCGCCGGTCAGGCGCTGGAACGCGTCCTGCTGGAGGCCACATCGGCCGGCCTGGCCACGTCTTTGACCTCCCATCCGCTGGAGAGCGCGGACCTGCGTCTGCTGAGCCGCGATCCCGTCGCCGGCCGGGGCCACGTCCAGATGGTGCTGCGCCTCGGCTACGGGCCACCCGGTCCGGCGACGCCCCGCAGGCCCGTCGAGGACGTCCTGGACGTCCTGGATGATGTGGCGGGCACACCGGACAGCTGAGCCGGGAGGGGGGCCGGCGGCGGCCGCCGCCCCCTGCTGCGGCTCGGAGTGGCCAGATCGGCGCCGCGTTCCTGCCCGCGTTCGTGGCCGCGCGGTTCGATCACTCGACGGTGACGACCCTGCCCGTCACCGGCAGCCAGATCACGCGGATCCTGTACCGCACAGGCCATGGAGGCGCCGCCACAGGGGCCAGGGCGACGGTCGACGCGCTGCGGCAGGCGGCCCGCGAGTACGCCGAGGCGGCCACCGCGGGCGGCCGTACGAAGGGCGGCATCGTCATCCGTCCTCTGCGCGATCCCACTGACCCCGCCCCGGCCACCGCCGTGCGTGTGGCGAGGGCGAGATGAGGCCGACGAGGGTCGTGGTCTCATGATGACGTGGTGCGGGGGACGGACTCCTGCACGTCCGCGTGGTTCCCGCTGTCACTGCCTCCGCCATGGGCCCGCGACCGTGACCGAGGTCGCGCAGGCGGGCCCTGATCCACGGACGAGACGGCCGTGAGAGTCGCCTCCGTACCGCAGGTCGTGCTGCCGATGACCATGAGGCCGCAGCTCGCTGGGAACCCCCGGAGATCGCGAAGGCGGTCGGCGCCTCCCGGATCCGAGGCCAGCCGAGCGACTTCCCGTCCCGCTCACGGCGCCGGGCCGTCGTGACCGGTGAGATGGAGCCTGACCGGTCGCTCACCCCGTCCGTCTCAGAGGAAACACAGGGCTTCCGACCGCTGGTGCGGGAGCCGTGTCCTGAGCTAGATGTGGAGTGTCATGTCTATGACCAGGAACCTGACTTGTGGTCAGGTCTCGCGTACCCGAGGAGCAACCCCCATGAACTTCTCGTCGGCGCTGTCCTTACGCGGCGTGCGTCCGGTCGCCCAGGCCGTGTTCCGCCTGGTGACCGGCTTCCTCTTCGCCTGTCACGGCGCGGCGTCCCTGTTCGGCGTCCTGGGCGGAGCCCACGGCGGCGGCACGGTACCCGCCCTCCAGTGGCCGGGATGGTGGGCCGCAGTCATCGAACTGGCCGGTGGAGCCCTCGTGGCCCTCGGCCTGTTCACGCGGACGGCAGCCGTCGTCTGCTCGGGGTCCATGGCCTATGCCTACTTCAGCGTGCACCAGCCCAACGCTCTGTTCCCGATCGACAACGGGGGTGAGCCGGCGGTCATGTTCTGCTGGACGTTCCTGCTCATCGCCTGCATCGGGCCCGGCGCCCGGGCTGCGGAGTCCCTGCTCAGGAAGAGCACGACCGCCGCAGCGGACGAGGACGGCGTGGCGCCCGTGCCCACCTCGTAGCCCCGCCTCAGGCGGTCGGCAGGGCGCATGGACGGCGCACGAAAGAGCCTCGGCGATCACGTGGGGGCTTTCGTGCGCACGGCCCCTGCCGGACCGCCGCGCCCCAGGTGTGCTGACCGGACGGAACAGTGACGCGCCTGGCCGGCCGGCGGCCCGCCAGGCAGTGAGTGACGGGGCCTCACGCTGGACCGAGGCCCGTGCGGCTCATGTGCCCCGAAAGCGCGGGCGGCGCACACATCAGCCACGGCGGTCTGGGCAGCGCGCCCGCCCACCGGGCCGCCACCGTCGCCGGGAGCGTGGAGAGCTCCCAGGCGCTCACCGGTGCGCTGTACGCCGTGCCGGGCGCCCAGGCAGAAGGGTCGGGCACCATGAACAACGTCTCCTTCGGCAACGAGCACGTGCAGTACAACGAGACCGTCGCCTCCGGCTCAGGCACGGCCGGTGGCCGCCCCGGCGCCCTCGGCGAGAACCTCCTCGAGCGTGCCGATGGCACCGTGACCTCGCTACGGGGTTGCGACAGCGCGGAGGTCGCCGCGGGAGACGCCCTCGTCGTCAGTCCCCCGGGGGGCGGCGGATACCGGTCACGCCGAGGAGGCATCGCCGTAGACCGGGGCTGTCCGCTGTCCGCTGTCCGCTGTCCGGGGCGAGGGCGGGCACCTGTCGCCGGTCGATGGCGCGCCGCACACGTGCGGGCCGGGCGCGAGCGGCCGACGCGAAGCGGATCGAGCGGGTGCGGGTGAGCTCGCGTGATCGCCGCCCTCTCCGCAGAATGGTGCTGTGTCCAACCCGTCCCGCGGGTACGACGGCCGCGCCCGGCGGCATGCTCCTACCCGCGAAGTGGGTGTCGCGTACCCGGGAGGCGGCATGCACCACCGAACAGTCGATGAGCTCATGTCCCGGGGCGTCGTCCGGGCACGGCCCGACACACCGTTCAAGGAACTCGTCAGGCTGCTGGAGGAGAACGACGTCACCGCCGTGCCCGTGGTGGACGATCACGACCGTCCCATGGGTGTGGTGTCCGAGGCGGATCTGCTGCGCAAGAGCGCCGACCAGGCGGATCCGTCGGGCAGGACCCCCGTCCCGAACCTGGAGGCCTGGGAGCGGGCCAAGGCCGAGGGCGCCCGTGCGGAGGAGCTGATGTCGGCGCCCGCGGTGTGCGCACGGCCCGAGTGGACCGTGGTCGAGGCCGCCCGGCTGATGGAGACCCAGCACGTCAAACGGTTGCCTGTGGTGGACGAGGCCGATCGGCTCCTGGGCATCGTCAGCCGTGGTGACCTGCTGCGGGTCTTCCTGCGCCTTGACGAGGCGATCCGCGAGGAGATCACCGGAGACCTTCTGCGGCGTACGCTGGGAATCGACGCCCGGGACGTGACCGCGACGGTACACGATGGGCGTGTGACCCTCACCGGCACAGTGGAGGACCGCGCTCTGATTCCCGTGGTCGAGCAACTGTGCCGGGGTGTCGACGGCGTGGTGTCGGTCTCCGGGAATCTGGGGTACCGGGACGAGGCCCCGGATCCGCGCGGCGGCGCCTGAGCGGGGACGTTCGCCGGTGCCGGTCGACTCGCGGCACCGGGCCGACTCCGGCTTGCGACCTGCCGGCCGTTGCTCGCGCGTTGCGACCGGCCACGACACCCCGGCCCCCCGGGGACCACCCCTGGACCGCAGCGCGCCGCACGGTGTGCGAGGACGAGTGGGACCAGGGACTTTCGGAGCCCGTGCTGGGGCTGTTCGGCCTCAGCGGGAGGGGTGTGCGGGAGGTGCACTTGGGGTGTCGGCAGTCGCGACCGCAGCCAGGAGGAGAGAACGATGGCCACACTCGCGCGCAGGCAGAGGTTTCCGTTCCCGGAGATTCCCGAGTGGTTCGAGGCCTTCCCCGCACGGTTCGCGATGCCCGGGACGGGCGATCTGTGCGCGGTCCGGATCGAGGAGTACATGGAGGAAGGCCGGTACGTCATGCGGGCGGAGCTGCCGGGTGTCTCCCCCGACGACATCGACGTGGTGATCAGCGAGGACACGCTGACCGTCAAGGCCGAGCGCACGGAACGCGAGGTGGACAAGCACCGCAGTGAGATCCGGTACGGCTCCATGAGCCGCAGCGTGACCCTGCCGCCCGGGGCCGACGAGGACGACGTCAGGGCCGACTACACCAACGGCATGCTCACCGTGAGCGTGGGGGTCGGGCGCGAGAAGACCGAGGAGCGGCACATCGAGGTCAAGCGAGGTGAGTGATCGCGCACCGCGGCGCAGCGGTCGCCGGGTGCGCGCCGTGAGGGCGCCGGGTCCGCCGCAGGGCATCCGTGTCCGGCGGGCCCGGCGAGGCCGGCTTCGGGGGACCGGGAAGGGCGCCGCGTGATGAGGCAACGTACCGTGGGCGATCTGATGACGCCCTCCGTCGTGAGCGTGCGGCCGGGTACGCCGTTCAAGGAGATCGCACGGATTCTCGACGAGTACGAGATCACCGCGGTCCCGGTCGCCGACGACCAGGACCGCCCGGTCGGGGTGGTGTCCGAGGCGGACCTGCTCCGCAAGCAGACGTCCGGCGGCGGGGCGACCAGCGCGGGTGACCTGATGACGAGTCCCGCCGTGGTCGCGGAGCCCGACTGGCATGCCGTGCGTGCCGCGCGGACGATGGAGCGGCACAAGGTCAAGCGCCTGCCCGTGGTGGACGGCAACGGCCGCCTGATCGGTGTGATCAGCCGCAGCGACCTGGTGCAGCTGTTCCTCCGCAGGGACCACGCCATCCAGGAGGAGATCGTGGAGGACGTCGTCGTCCGGACGCTGGGCCTGCCGCCTTCCGCGCTGGGCGTCGAGGTCGCGGAGGGCCGGGTGACGCTCAGCGGCACCGTCGCACACGAGCACCTGGTCCCGATCCTCGTACGCCTGTGTGAAAGCGTCGACGGGGTGGTGGAGGTCGTGGACCGGCTCGGCCCCGGCCAGGACGAAGCCGCCGGCCGCGCCCCTGAACACAGTGGTGCCGGGGCGGCCTTCGAGCCCCGGCACTCACCCGGTACCCGGCGCTGAGGACGCCGATGCGGAAGGAGACGGAGGTGGAGACCCACTCGATCTGCTCCACGATCGGCCGTGCCGTCGGTGCCGTGACGGTGCACGATGGCGTGGTGGACCCGGGCGGACGGGGGCCGCGCACCGCGATCACCGGGTCGGTGGTCCGGGCAGGGGACGTCGAGGGCATGGTCGAGGTGAGCAACCACCTGGCTGCCGTCCGGCGCCCGGCAGGATCGACGTGCCCCGGACGGCGGAGCCCGCACGGTGCACCGGGGCAGCCGGCCTTCGCCGGTTCCCCGACACCGGCGAGCCGTAAGAGCCATTCGCCGTGCCGAAGGAGATGCCATGGACACGGACACCGGTGAGACCGCCGCGGCGGCCGCCTCGCCGGGCAGGGTGATGGGCAAGGACGGGATGGCCGCCCTGGTGGACATCCTGGCCGGGCGCGGGTACACCGTGGTCGGCCCCACCGCGCGGGACGGTGCGATCGTCCTGGCGGAGCTGGAGTCGGCCGACCAGCTGCCCTACGGGTGGGGTGTGGAGGCGGAGGCCGGACGCTACCGGCTGCGCGAACGGCCGGACGGCGCTGCCTTCGCCAACGCGGCGGGGCCCCAGTCGTGGAAGACGTTCCTGCACCCGCCGCGGGTACGGCAGTGGTCCGCCGACCGGGTCGGTGAGGAGACGGTGTTCAGCGCCGACCTGACGCGGCCTCCCCGTTGGGCGTTCCTCGGAGTGCGCTCGTGCGACCTGCGGGCCATCGCCGTCCAGGACCGGGTCCTCGTCGGCGGAGCCCATCGCGACGCCGTCTACGAGGGGCGCCGTTCGGGAGCGTTCGTGGTGGCCGTCGAGTGCACGGAGCCCGCGGGCACCTGCTTCTGCGTCTCGATGGGTACGGGGCCTGCGGCCGGCCCGGGCTATGACCTGGTGCTGACGGAGGTGGTCGATGACGACGGTCATCGCTTCTGGATCCGCAGCGGCAGCGCGGAAGGCGACGAGATCCTCGCGGAACTCCCGGCGCGGCCGGCGGATCGCGCCACCCGGGAGGCGGCCCGGGCCGGCGTCGCCGCTGCCGCCGAACGCATGGGGCGGACCATGCCGGAAACCGACCTGCGGCAGCTGATGGCCGGCACGCTGGACGCCCCTCGCTGGGACGACGTCGCCGGACGCTGCCTGACCTGCGGCAACTGCACCATGGTGTGCCCGACGTGCTTCTGCACCACCACCGAGGACGTAACCGACCTGACGGGTGACCATGCCGAACGGTGGCGGGTGTGGGACTCGTGCTTCGACCTCGACTTCTCCTACCTGCACGGCGGCCCGGTCCGTGCGTCCACGCGCAGTCGCTACCGCCAGTGGATGACCCACAAACTCGGCACCTGGTACGACCAGTTCGGCTCCTCCGGCTGTGTCGGCTGCGGCCGGTGCATCGTCTGGTGCCCGGTCGGTATCGACATCACCGAGGAAGCGGCCGCCCTGCACGACTGGTCGCGTTCCCGGCCCTCGGAGGAGGGCGCATGACCGGTCCGGCCACGCCGCTCGACTTCCTTCCCCCCGCCCAGCGTGAACGCCTGCTCGCCCTCGGTCTGGAGGCGGCGTTCCCGGCCGGCACGCGGCTGTTCGAGGAGGGCGGGGAGGCCGACCGCTTCTGGCTGTTGCGCAGCGGCCAGGTCGACCTCGACATCCACGTTCCGGGGCGGCACCCCGCGCCCGTGGTGGAATCGCTCGGCCCGGGCCAGCTGCTGGGCTGGTCGTGGATCTCCCCGCCGTACCGCTGGCACCTGGGGGCCCGGACGGCGGACGCGGTCCGGGCGACGCAGTTCCCCGCCGGCCCCGTACTCGGCCTGTGCGCGGCCGACCCGGCACTCGGCTACGTCCTGATGCGCCACTTCACCGGCGTCGTCGCCGAGCGCCTGCAAGCCACCCGTGTCAGGCTGTTGGACATGTACGGGCCATACGGAAGCCGCCCGGCATGAACACGGCGACGCCTCCGCTGCCCTACCGGGTCGCCTCCACCGTGGAGGAGACCGCGGACACCCGGTCGTTCGAACTGGTACCCGTGGCGCGGCAACTGCCGCCGTTCTCGCCGGGTCAGTTCGCGATGATCTACGCCTTCGGGGTCGGCGAGGTGCCCGTCTCGGTCAGCGCTCTGCACGGCCCGCACGGCGGGCTGGTGCACACCGTCCGTGCGGTGGGCGCGACCTCGACGGCGCTGTACCGGCTGCGCGACGGCGACACGGTGGGTCTGCGCGGCCCGTTCGGCACGGGATGGGATCTGGAGGCGGCAGCCGGTGATGACGTGCTCGTGATCGCCGGTGGCATCGGGCTCGCCCCGCTCAGACCGGTGGTGCACGTGCTCCTCGACCGGCCCGCGGCTCACACGCGGTTCGGCGTCCTCGTGGGCGCCCGCACCCCGGCCGACCTCGTCTACCGGGAGGAGGTCGAAAGCTGGCGGGGGCAGGCCCGGGTGGGGGTGACCGTCGACCGGCCCCTGCCCGGCTGGCCCGGTGAGGTGGGCGTCGTCACCGCGCTCCTGAACCGGTTCGCCCTCCGGCCGGCCCGTACCCACGCTCTGGTGTGCGGGCCGGAGGTGATGATCCGCCACACCGCGCGCGCCCTCGCCGGCCGGGGCGTCCCGGCGCACCGTCTGCAGGTGTCGCTGGAACGAACCATGCGCTGCGCCACCGGCCACTGCGGCCACTGCCAGCTCGGCCCGCTCCTGCTGTGCCGCGACGGCCCCGTCGTCGCCTACGACCGGGCCGAGCCCCTCCTGGCGGTACGGGAGCTGTGAACTGTGGACACGGACACCGGCCCGGACGCCGGCCACCGCCCGGCACTCGCCGTATGGAAGTTCGCCTCCTGCGACGGCTGCCAGCTGACCCTGCTCGACTGCGAGGACGAACTGCTCGCCCTCGCCGACCGGGTGCGCATCGAGCACTTCCTGGAGATGTCCGCCGCCGAGGGGCCGGGAGGGGAGCGCGCGGAACTCGCCGGACGAGGCCCCTACGATCTCTCGCTGGTCGAGGGCTCCATCACCACGCCGCAGGACGCCGAGCGCATCCGGCACGTCCGGCGCCTCTCCCGGCGTCTGGTGACCATCGGGGCCTGCGCCACCGCCGGTGGCATCCAGGCGCTGCGCAACTTCGGGGAGGTGGCGGAGTTCCGCGCCGCGGTGTACGCCCGTCCGGAGTACATCTCCACGCTCGCCACGTCGACCCCGGTCTCGGCACACGTACCGGTCGACTTCGAGCTGCGGGGTTGCCCCATCGACCGCCGCCAGCTCCTGGAGGTCATCACCGCCTGCCTCGCCGGCCGCAAACCCGGCATTCCCGGTCACAGTGTGTGTTTCGAGTGCAAGAGGCGCGGTACCACCTGCATCACCGTGGCCCACGGCACCCCCTGCCTCGGCCCGGTCACCCATGCGGGGTGCGGCGCCATCTGCCCGGCGTACAAACGCGGCTGCTACGGCTGCTTCGGGCCGACCGCCCGGCCCAACCTGCGCTCCATGGTCCGGGAACTGCGCCACGACGGTATGAGCGAGCGGGACATCCTGCGTGTCTTTCACACCTTCAACGCGGCCGCACCGGAGTATGCCCCCGTGCCCGGGCTCGTGGAAGAGGCGCCGGGCAGCTCACGGGCTGAGAAGGACACGACTGCGGAAGGGGCCGAATGAGCCATCGCGGATCTCGCGTGCTGCGGCTGGAGGCACTGGCCCGCGTGGAGGGCGAAGGCGCCCTCCACCTGCAGGTCCATGACGGCACGGTCGCCCAGGCGCGGTTGCGCATCTACGAACCCCCGCGTTTCTTCGAGGCGTTCCTCGTCGGCCGCGGACACACCGAGCCACCGGACATCACCGCCCGGATCTGCGGCATCTGCCCGGTCGCCTACCAGATGAGCGCCTGTCTGGCGATCGAGAACGCGTGTGGTGTCACCGTCGACGGCCCGCTCGCGCAACTGCGCCGACTGCTGTACTGCGGTGAGTGGATCGAGAGCCACACCCTGCACATCCACCTGCTGCACGCTCCCGACTTCCTCGGCCACCCGAGCGCGGTCGAACTCGCCCGCGACGACCGGGCCGCCGTGGAGCGCGGCCTGAGGATCAAGCAGGCGGGCAACGCGGTCCTGGAACAGCTGGGCGGCCGATCCATCCACCCGGTCAACGTACGCGTCGGCGGCTTCTACCGGACCCCGGCACCGAACGAGCTGCGCGCGCTGGCCGGACGGCTGCGGCAGGCCCGCGAGGACGCGCTGGAAACCGTGCGCTGGGTGGCCGGATTCGATTTTCCGGACGCCGTGTGCGACTACGCCCTGCTCGCCCTGAGTGAACCGGGCCGCTACGCCGTCGACTCGGGAACGCCCACGGTCCTGCCCGCCTCCGACGACAGCGGCCCGGCCTCCGGCGACGGTGACACCGGGCCGTGGCCTCCACCTCGTGCCTTCCGCGTGGCCGACTTCGAACAGCACGTACACGAAGAGCAGGTGGCACACTCCACCGCTCTGACCGCCACCCTCGACGGGCGCCGCTACCTGACCGGCGCACTGGCCCGCTTCGCCCTCAACAGCCGTTGGCTGCACCCCGCGGCGGCCGAGGCCGCCCGGGACGCGGGACTGGGCGATTGTGCCGCCGGCGCGGTCTGCCGCAACCCGTTCCGCAGCATCGTCGTGCGCGCCGTGGAAGTGGTGCACGCCATCGAGGAAGCACTGTGCATCATCGACGCCTACGAGCCCCCGGCCCGGCCGGCCATCGACGTCCGGCCGCGCGAGGCGGTCGGCACCGGCGCAACCGAGGCACCCCGGGGACTGCTCTACCACCGCTACGCCGTGACCGAGGACGGCACCCTCTCGGCCGCCCGCATCATCCCGCCCACGGCCCAGAACCAGTCGGCCATCGAGGCGGACCTGCGCCGGACGGTCCAGACGCGCCTGGACATGCCCGGACCGCCCGCCGCCGACGAGGAACTCACCACGCTGTGCGAACGGGTCATCCGCAACCACGACCCGTGCATCTCCTGCGCCGCCCACTTCCTCGACCTGACGGTGGAGCACACATGAGCGGCCGCGTCGTCGTGGTGGGCGTGGGCAACGCCTTCCGCCGCGACGACGGCGCCGGTCCGGCCGTGGTGGAGGCCCTGCGCGAGCGAGTCCCCGACGACACCGTGCTGAGGGTCAGCGACGGCGAAGTGGGGCGGATGCTCGACCTGTGGTGCGGTGCCGACACCGTCGTGGTGGTGGAATCCGTTCGCGGGCGGCCGGCCCGACCCGGTCGGCTGCACACGCTGTCGGTCACCGAAGCGGCGACGGGCGCGAGTGCCTCGACGAGCACCCACGCCCTCGGCCTCGGAGAGTGCTTCGCCCTGGCACATGCCCTGGACCGGCTCCCACGGGAACTCGTGGTGCACGCCGTGGAGGTGGCGGACGTGGAACTCGGCACAGGTCTGAGCGAAGCCGTTCGCTCGGCCCTGCCGGCCCTGATCGACCGCGTCCTTGCCAGCGTGAGGGAGGCGTACGACCACCGTCCGTGAGCGGACGCGGCTCCTGTCCGACGGGCCGGGCGCGCCGGGTCAGGGCCGGCCGGCCCTGGCCATTCGTCCCGGCCCGGGTGAAGATTCCTGTGGACGGCCGAGCGCACCACGAGGAGTGACCGATGGCGCACAGTGAGCAGGTCGAACCCGGTACCCCTGTCCGGGTCTTCCTCCTCGACGACCACGAGGTGGTGCGGCGCGGGGTGCACGACCTGCTGGACGACGAACCGGACATCGAGGTGGTCGGCGAGGCCGGCACCGCCCGGCAGGCGCTGGCGCGCGTTCCCGCCCTGCGCCCCGACGTGGCGGTGCTCGACGTACGGCTGCCGGACGGTGACGGTGTGAGCGTCTGCCGTGAGCTGCGTTCTCGTCTGCCGGCACTGGCCTGCCTGATGCTGACCTCCTTCGACGACGAGGAGGCGCTGCTGGACTCGATCATGGCCGGCGCCTCCGGGTACGTGCTGAAACAGATTCAGGGCTCCGACCTCGTCACCGCCGTGCGCACCGTGGCCCGCGGTCAGTCGCTGCTCGATCCCAGCGCCGCCACCAAGCTGATGGCCCGGCTGCGGGGAGGGCAGCAGCAGGAGGAGGAACCGGACGCGCTGCCCGGCCTGACCGACCGGGAACGGGAGATCCTCGCCCTGATCGGTGAGGGCCTCACCAACCGCCAGATCGGCCAGCGTCTCTACCTGGCCGAGAAGACGGTCAAGAACCACATCTCCCGGTTGCTGGCCAAGCTCGGAGTCGAGCGACGGATCCAGGCCGCCGTCATCGCCACGCAGGCCCGGGGCCGACTGCACGGTGACACCCGCTGAGCAGGGTGCGAACTGCTCGCTCCTCGCGAAGGACCGGCCCGCGTCCCCGGCTTCGGTCGGCCGTGAGTGCCCCCGGCGGGAGGTGACCGGGACGCGCCGTGCCACAGTCGCTAGGGTGGAGATGAGCGAGCGGCTCTCGGTGTGTCGCGGGGGCTTGGAGGATGACCGGTGGGAATCCCCGAGGAGTTCGATCAGGCCCAAACGGCCCGTGTGCGGCTGCCCCACCTGCGGCTCGACGAACTGCTGGATGAACTGCAGGCGCGGCTGGACGCCGCCCGTGGTACGCGGGACCGGGTGCACAGCCTGCTGGAGGCCGTGCTCTCCGTCGGCCGGGAGCTGGAGCTGACGCAGGTACTGCACCGCATCGTGGAGGCCGCAGCGGTTCTGGTCGACGCCGAGTACGCGGCCCTGGGCGTGATCGGCCCGGACGGCAGCCGCTTGTCGGCGTTCCACACGGTCGGGGTCGGCGCGGAGGACATCGCCGCGATCGGTTCCTACCCGGAGGGCCACGGCATCCTCGGCGAACTGATCCGGAACCCGGAGCCTCTGCGCCTCACCGAGCTCGGCGAGCACCCGTCGTCGTACGGCTTCCCGCCCCACCACCCCTCGATGAGCACCTTCCTCGGCGTCCCGATCAGGGTGCGCGACCAGGTGTTCGGCAACCTGTACCTGACGGAGAAGCGCGGCGGGGGCGAGTTCGACGACGAGGACGAGTCGGTCCTGTCCACGCTGGCGGTGGCGGCCGGCGTGGCGATCGACAACGCGCGGCTGTACGAAGAGTCCCGACTGCGTGAGCGCTGGCTGCAGACGAACGCGGAGATCACCCGCAGCCTCATGTCGGGTGCCGCTCAGAGGGAGGTGCTGGGACTGATCACGGAGCGCGCTCGGGAGATCACAAGGGCCGCCCTGGCGGTGATGTCCACGCCCGTGCAGAACACCGGCACCCTCACCGTCGAACTGGCCATCGGCCGGCAGGCGGAGGCGCACCGCGGGCTGGTGCTGGCAGTGGAAGGCACTCTCACCGGACAGGCGTTCGCCACTGGCGCACCTGTGAGCAGTCCGGACGTCGCGCACGACGAACGCGTGACGGCCGGGCCGCCGCGGTTCGCGGGCCTCGGACCGGCGGTGGCGGTTCCCATCGGTTCCGGCGAGCACGTCCGGGGGGTCCTCCTGCTGGCCCGTGAGGCGGGCGCCGACGACTTCTCGGAGCAGGAACTGGAGACGCTGAAGGGCTTCGCCGCGCAGGCCGCTCTCGCCATGGAGCTGGCCGAACGCCGCCAGGACGCCGAGCAGATCGCTCTGCTGGAGGACCGCGACCGCATCGCCCGGGACCTGCATGATCTGGCCATCCAGCGCCTCTTCGCCACCGGGATGACCTTGCAGAGCGCGGGCCGGTTCATCGACCACGAGGGAGCCAAGGAGCGTGTCCTGCGGGCCGTCGGCGACCTGGACGAGACCATCAAGATCATCAGGTCGACGATCTTCGGCCTGCACACCCGCGACGACGAAGCCTCCTCCGGCCTGCGGACACGTGCGGTCCGGGTGATCGCTGAGGCCACTCCCGTGCTCGGCTTCGCGCCCGCTGTGCGGATGGAAGGGCTGCTCGACACCCATGTGCCGCGGGAGACCGCGGACCACGTGGTCGCCGTCCTGTCCGAATCCCTGACGAACATCGCGCGTCACGCCCGGGCGGACCGCGCCGAAGCGGTACTGGAAACCGACGGCACGACCGTGCGCCTCACCGTCGTCGACAACGGCATCGGGATCCCGCCCGGAGGCCGCCGCAGCGGTCTGGCCAACATGGCCGCACGCGCCCGCAAACTGGGCGGCGGTCTGGAGATCACCACTCCCGAGGGCGGGGGAACCACGCTGGTGTGGCACGCGCCGGTCAGCGGCACGCAGGGGCCGGCCGAGAGCTGAACGGCCGCAGACCACAGCGGTGACGGCCGGGGAGCCGGTACGCAGGACGCCAAGCCGGGGAAACCGCGCCGTACGTCCCTGCCGGGCGGGACCTCGGGCCGTTGGTGCCGGTGACGGACCCGGGTGATCCTGGGAAGCGGAGTCCATGAGGGAGGGCATGATCATGCATGCTCAGATTGGCGATCGACTGCTCGTGGAAAGCCCGGTCACCGGCGTCACCCGGCGTGACGGCGAGATCGTCGGCCTGCACCACGACGACGGCACACCTCCGTACGACGTGCGCTGGTCGGACACCGGCGAGGTCACGCTGCTCTTCCCCGGGCCGGACGCGCACGTCCGGCACCTGGTACGGGAAGAGGCTCCGACCGGCGGGACGAGCCCCGCTGAACCCGCGGCTCCCGCGGCGGGGCAGCCGGGTGACTTCGGACGACGGCTGGCGGCGGCCCGCCGCCGCCGGGGGTTCAGCCTGGAGGAGACGGCGGCCCGGGCCCGGATGGCGCCGCAGTACCTCGGCTATCTGGAACAACGCCCGTCCGATCCGGGCACCGCAACGGTCCTGCGCCTGGCCGACGCGCTGGACACCACACTCGCCGCTCTGCGCGGCGACGATCAGGAGCTGCCACCCGGCCGGGGCCAGGCCCTCCTGCGCCCTGAGCTGACGGACCTGTCCCCGCAGGAGTGCAGGGCGCTGCTGTCCACGCACGGAGTGGGGCGCATCGCGTTCACCACCCCGCAGGGGCCCGCCGCGTTCCCGGTCAACTACGACGTGATGGACGACGCCGTGTTCTTCCGTACCGCGCCTGGCTCTGCTCCTGCCGGGGCCGTGGGGAACGAGGTCGCGTTCGAGGTGGACCGCATCGACGAGGCGATGAGCCGGGGCTGGAGCGTGCTCGTGGTGGGTCGTGCCGAGGCCGTGGAAGACCCGCAGACGACCCGCCGCCTGGGGGAGTGGGCCCGTAGCGAACCCTGGGCCGGCGGCGAACGCCCGCTCTGGGTGCGAGTGCTCCCCACCCGCCTCACGGGGCGCCGGATCACACCGGCCGGCACGTGAGGGCGGACAGCCGCCGTCGCCCGCGACCCGCCGCCGGGCGGAGCGGACCGGCTGAAAACACTCGGAGCCGGAACCGGTGCCTGGCTCAGGACGGCGCGGCGGGCCGCGAGAGGGGGCCGTGGACGCCCCGCCCGCGTTCCGGTCGCCGGGGGCATGCGGGTCCTGCCGGGCGACGAACTCCTGCCCGTCTCGCGCGACGTGGCGGAGCAGGAATCCGTGCGGCCTTTCGGTGACGGGCGTCCGGTCAGGGGTGTTCACGCCGTCCCGCCGGTGTGCCGCCGTCGTGAACGGTCAGCGCGCCCGGTGGTGGTCCTCGCGGACCACGACCACCGGACAGGCCGCGTGCTGGGCGCAGCGCTGGCTGACCGAACCCAGCATCGCCCGGCTGAAGGCGCCACGGCCACGACTGCCGACGACGAGGACTTCCGCGCCCTGTGAGGCGCGGATGAGCACCTCGGACGGGTCGCCTTCCACGAGGTGCTCGCGCAGTCCGGCCGGGCGCTCCTGCTTGGCGAAGACGCTGCTCAGTTCTTCCGCGAACCGCTCCCGGGCCTGCTCCAGATCGAATTCGGGATCGATCGCCGGCCCGGTCCAGCCGACGTCCGACGGCGTGTCCCAGGCATGGATCGTCTCCACGACACCGCCCACCAGCCGCGCGTACCGCACCGCCCAGCGCAGCGCGGCGTACGACGACGGCGAACCGTCCACCCCCACGACCACCCGCGGCTCAGGTTCTGACGACTGCATGACCACCTCACTGGAACGTCGCTGTTGCCTGCCTCCACGCTGCCGGGCGGAGCGGAACCCTGCCAGCCGGCGCCCCGGGCGCGCCCGCGCCGGCAAGAGGGCGGGCGATCGCGCGCCGCCGGATCCGCCGGCCCGCCTGCTCCCGTTCCGGTGTCGCACCCGCCACGAGGCAGGCGGTACGGCCCGCGCAGGGCGCTGTGCTGCCGGCCCGCCGCGTGCGAGCGGGTCGGTCGGCCGGAACAGGGGACTTGCGGCCCCTGCCCGCCCGGAGGGTCGGCAGCGCATGCTCTAGACGGATCACTTGCAGGAGGTGGGACGATGTGCCGCCCCGTCGCCGTCGGCCTCGACGGATCATCCGAGAGCCGGGCAGCCGC
This sequence comes from Streptomyces sp. NPDC056160, assembly GCF_042268205.1. Taxonomy (NCBI): domain Bacteria; kingdom Bacillati; phylum Actinomycetota; class Actinomycetes; order Kitasatosporales; family Streptomycetaceae; genus Streptomyces; species Streptomyces sp. NPDC056160. The sequence continues at coordinate 43,589 of NZ_JBHJUW010000036.1, read as the reverse complement.
CGAATGGGCGGCGCGCGAGGCTCAGCTCCTGGGCACGACGGTCAAGCTCGTACACGTGTGGGAACCGGTGTCCGAGCCCGTCGCGCTGACGCGGCTCCTGGACGGGCGGACACGTCGGAACTGGAGCGAGAGGACGTTCCACGAGGCCCTCGCCGGCCTGCGGCTGCGTCACCCCGACGTCGAGGTGAGCACCGAGGAACTGTCCGGTGTTCCGGCCGAGGCACTCACCAAGGCCGCCGACGACGCGGAACTGCTGGTGCTGGGTTCGCGTGCCCTGGGCGGGGTCGCGGGGTTCCTGGCCGGCTCGGTCGGCCTTGCCGTCCTGGCGCGGGCCGAAAGGCCGGTCGTCTCGGTCCGCGCCGGTGAGCAGGCCGCGGATGAGCACGAGATGGACCCCGTGGGCATCCCGTCCGCCGCGACCGCCTTCCGGGACGTCGTCCTGGGACTGGACACCGGCCACCCGGGCGGGGAACCGATCCGGCTCGCCTTCGAGGCGGCCCGGCGCCGCGACACCCGACTGCACGTGGTGCACGGCTGGCGGCCGCCGGTGTACTCCGGCCACGGCAGGCCTGCGGACGCCGGCCTGGCCGGATCGCCCGCCGTGAGCCGGGCCGCCGTCCTGACCGACGTGCTGCGCCCTTGGCGGCAGCGGTACCCGCACGTCGAGGTCGTCGAGAGGTCGCGTTCGGGCAGCGCTGCCGAGCTGCTGGTCGAGGCGTCCCGGCGCGCTTCCCTCGTCGTGGTGGGCCGGCGCCTTCGCCGCACCGCGCCGGTGCCGCACATCGGGCACGTCACCCACGCCGTCCTGCACCACGCCGGTGCCCCGGTCGCCGTCGTGGCAGACGGCTGAACCCCTCGAAGACACACGCATGGGAGCATGAGGACGATGGACCTTCCCCTGGTAGTCGGTGTGGACGGATCCGAATCCAGCCTCCGGGCGGTCGAATGGGCGGCTGACGAGGCCGCCCTGCGCGCGGTTCCGCTGCGGGTGGTGCACGCCTCGCTCTGGGAACGCTACGAGGGCTCCGCGCTCGCACGGGAGCTGGGCAGGCCGGACGCGCGGGTTCTGGCCGAGGACATCGTCCGGGCCGGCGCCCGCCGTGCTCGCGGCCGGCAGGCCGGCCTCGCGATCAGTATGGCCGCCCTGCCCGAGGAACCCGCGTACGCGCTGGTCCGGGAGGGCAAGAACGCCTCCGCCCTGGTGGTGGGCAGCCGTGGCCGCAGCGGCGTGGTGAACCTGCTGCTGGGGTCGGTCAGCCTGTTCGTGGCCGCGCACGCCGACTGCCCGGTGTTCGTGGTGCGGAGCAGCAACGACAACCAGGCCCGTACGGCGGTGCACGGCCGGGTCGTCGTCGGCGTCGGGGGCGCGCCGGCGGCAGCGGTGCGGTTCGCCGCCCAGGAGGCCGAGCGGCGCGGGGTGGTACTGCATGCCGTACGAGCCTGGCGGTGCCCGGCGCACGAGACGATCGACCATCCGCTGTTCGCCGGCGCGCCCGAGCGCCTGTACGAGGAGCAGGCCGTCGACGCGCTGGAGTCGGCGCTGCGGGATCTTCTCCCGGATGTGAAGGTGCGGCGACGCACCGTGGAGGGGCCCGCCCACAGGGTGCTCCTGGCCGCGGCGCACGAGGCGGACCTGCTGGTGGTCGGGGCCCGGCGCCGTCCGGGGCGCTTCGGGCTGCAGCTCGGCCGGGTCGCCCACACCGTCCTGCACCACTCGGCGTGCCCCGTCGCCGTGGTACCCGAGGAGACGTGAGGCCGCGGCTGGTGTGAGGCCCCAGCGAACACGGTCAGCCGGCCCGGCGGTCCGCCACCAGTACGTGGGCGTCAGTGGCCGAACGTCCATCTGCGGCTTAGGGCCGACCGGCCCCGGGGGACGCCCCCGGACAGCCCCTGGGCTCCCGCCCCCCGTCGCAGGATGCTCGACACGTCCGAGACATGAAGCCGGTCCGGGGAGTTGTCGTCCGTGCCGACAGGGCCGAGGAGGAACGGACATGAAGCACAACAAGATCGGTTCGGTGATGACGGACGACGTCGTCCGGGCCGAGTACGGCACTCCGTTCAAGGAGGTCGCGCGCCTGCTCGACGCCCACCGGATCAGCGGTCTCCCGGTCGTGGACGAGGACGAGCACGTCATCGGCGTGATCTCGGAGACGGACCTCATGACGCGCCAGGTGCTCGAACCGGCTTCGCGTGAGCCGGGGCGCCACTTCCGTGTCCTGCTCACGTTGTCCGCCCGGCGCCAGGCGGTCAAGGCGAAGGCCCGCACGGCCGGGCAGCTGATGACGCAACCACCCGTCACCGTGCACGCCGACGAGACCATCGTGGAGGCCGCCCGGACCATGGCCGAGCGTCAGGTCGAGCGGCTGCCGGTGATCGACGACGAGGATCGCCTCGTCGGCATCGTCACCCGGCGCGACCTGCTGCGGGTGTTCCTGCGGCCGGACATCGAGATCCGCGAGGAGGTCATCCGCGAGGTGCTGGTGAACACCTTGGGAGTGGCCCCGCGCAGCATCGCGGTCTCGGTGACCGAGGGCGTCGTCACGCTGGAAGGCCGTCTGGAACGCAGGAGCGACACCGAGATCGCCATGTCGATGACCCGGCAGGTCGACGGGGTGGTCGAGGTGGTCGACAGGCTCACCCACCGGGTCGACGATTCGCACGTACGCCTCGCCGACGGCAGCAGGCAGGGTGGACTCGACGAGTGGCTGCACGGCCCCTGAAGGTGTGCGCTCCCGTCGCCTCACCGAGGTGCTTGCGCGGAGCCGGCGGACGTCGGCCCGCAGGTGTCCTGCCCGACTGCCTTCCGCGGCACGGTCTCTCGGCCGTGCCGGTGGCCGGGCGGTCGTACCGCTGGTCTGCGCGGCAGCCTCCGGTGACGGTCAGCGACTGCTGCCGGCCGTCCCCGACGCCGCACCGGCGCGGGCGACGAGGCGCTCGCGAAGCACCTCGGTGGTGTGCGACAGGCGGGCCGACAACTTCGGCACGGGTGGGGCCGGGGCGCGCACACGGAGGGCGGCTTCGGGCAGCCCTGCCAGGTCCCGTACCAGACGCGCGTGCGCCGCCGCGAGGGTGTCGGGCGGGCCGGTGCGGCGGCCGTCACGCATCACGGTGCGCAGGAGGGGTTCCGCGCCGTCAGGAGCGGGCTCGTCGTACAGCGCGACAAGGTCGGGTGCGCCGGGACGGCGGTGGACCTGCTTGCGTCCTGGTGTCGTGGCCTTCGCCGACGACAGCTTCATGACCGGGCGGCCGTCGTACTCGACCAGCTTGTAGGCGGAGTCGAGATAGGGGGCGTCCGCCGAGGTGCCGACACGTGTGCCGACCGCGTAGGCGTCGATGGGCGCCCCGGAACGCGCCAGGGCGTCCACGCCGTACTCGTCGAGGCCGCCACTGGCGACGATGCCGACCTCGAAGAGCCCCGCGGCGTCCAGGACCCGCCGGGAGCGGCGGGCCAGCTCCCCGAGATCTCCGCTGTCGAGACGGACGGCGCAGCCGGGACCGCGGCCGATGTCCCGCAGGACCCGAGCCGCCGTCCGCACACCACGGAGTGTGTCGTAGGTGTCCACGAGCAGGGTGACCGGCCCCGGATGGGCGCGGGCGAAGGCACGGAAAGCACCCTCCTCGTCCGGGAACGCCTCGATGTAGGAGTGCGCCATCGTGCCGGACGCGGGAAGTCTCCACCGGACCGCTGCGGCGACGTCGCTGGTCCCCGCGAAACCCGCGATGGCCCCGACCCTGGCCGCCTGCAGACCGGCCGAGACGCCGTGGGTACGGCGCAACGAGAAGTCGATCACCGGATGACCGGCCGCCGCCAGGACACAGCGCGCGGCCTTGGAAGCGACGCTCGTCTGGTGGGTGACCTGGTTGAGCAGGAACGTCTCCACCAGTTGCGCTTGCGCCATCGGCGCGGTGACCTCCAGCAAGGGCTCACCCGAGAAGACCACGCGCCCCTCGGGAACGGCACGCACCTCGCCGCGGAAGCGCAGGCCGCGCAGGCTCGCGAGTTCCTGCGGCGGGCGGCCCAGGGCGGCGGCGAAGTCACGCACGTCGGCGCAGGTGATGTCGAAGCCGGCCAGGAAATCCAGGGCGGACTCGACTCCGGCGCTCACGAGGAACCCCCGCTCGGGCGGCAGGTCACGCACGAAGAGACTGAACGTGGCCGCACTGTCCATTCCCTCGCGCAGGTAGGACAGCGCCATCGTCACCTCGTACAGGTCCGTGGTGGTCACATCCGACATCGCGCTCACCTGCTGGGACCGGGCCGGAAGCGGGCGGCTCTCCTGCGAGCCCGGCGCCCTCTCCCAGCGTCGGCGGGCCCGCCCGGCCGGGGTAGGGCCGATCGGTACCCGGCGGCGGGCGCGCGGCGCCGGGTCCGCCGCGACGTTTCGCCCCGTCGCCGCGGCCGGGACGCTCGGCCCCCATTCCGAGCCGTTCGGCTCTCCTCCAGGCGAGGCCCGTCGGACACCGTGGATGGAGAGCCGCGCTCGCGACGGGAGGAGGCGGAGAGCATGCGTACCGTTGTGGCCGGCATCGACGGGTCCCCCGAGAGCCGGGCTGCCGCCGACTGGGCGGCGCGGGAGGCAGGGCTCCTCGGGGCGCCGCTGAGACTGGTTCATGTGTGGCAGCCTCTGGAACAGGCGCCGCTTCCAGGCATGGACACGCTCCAGGACCAGGCCGGACAGATGCTCCGCGATGTGGGCGGGGACGTGCGGCGGCGCCACCCGCACATCGAGGTGAGCGTCGCGCACCTTCCCGGACGGCCTGCCGCGGTGCTCTGCCAGACTGCGAACGAAGCAGAACTGCTGGTTCTCGGCTCGCGCGCCCTCGGCGGGGTGGGCGGGTTCCTCGTGGGATCCGTCGGCCTGTCCGTCGCGGCGCACGCCGAACGGCCGGTCGTGCTCGTCCGAGCCGACCGGCACCTCGTCGACGGTGATCACGAGGAGTCGTCCGGGTACCGCCCGTCCGTCCGGGACGCCCACTGCCGGCCTGTCGTACTCGGACTCGACACCGCTGCCCCGGACGACGGGCTGATCGAGTTCGCCTTCAGGGCGGCGGAGCGCCGCACCACGTCACTGCGCGTGGTTCACGGCTGGTACCCGCCGCCCTACTTCGGACCCACCCCGGCGGCCGACGCCGAGTTGCACGCCTCGGCCGCCAGGAGCGCGACCGCCGTCCTGACCGAGGTGCTGCACCCATGGCGGCACAAGCACCCGAACACCGAGGTCGTCGAAGACTCGCGGTTCGGCAACGCCGCGCAGCTCCTGGTCGGAGCGTCCCGGGGTGCGTCCCTGGTCGTCGTGGGACGGCGCCTGCGCCGGGGGCCGTTGGGAACCCACATCGGCCCTGTCGCCCACGGCGTCCTGCATCACGCCACCGCACCGGTGGCGGTCGTGGCGCACCCATGACGTCCCGAGGACCCCCGAGGTGGTTGCGCCGCAGAGGGTGCTCGGCCCGGGCGTCGAGGATGAGGGCATGGCGCGGCGGGCGCGGGCGCTCCGTGACAGCCGCTGCCATCGGGAGCAGGCGGGAAGTGGGTGGTGAGGATGTTCTGGTTCCACGGCGTGCCGGGTTGGGGCTGGTTCGCCATGAGTCTGGGGACGTTGTTCTTCTGGGTGCTGCTGATCGCCGCCGGAATCCTCCTGGCCCGCGTCCTGACCCGTGGTGCGGGCCATTCGCAGGCACCCGGCGGCACCGGACGCCCCACCCCCGAACAACTGCTGGCCGAGCGCTTCGCCCGCGGGGAGATCGACGAGGACGAGTACCGGCGTCGGCTGAGCGTTCTGCGGCAGGGCCCCGGCCGGCCCGAACGGTGAGACCTGCGCGGAGGCTGGTCGCGGGGCCCCGGGGGGGGGCGGGGGGGGGGGCGGGTTTGCCCG
>NZ_JBHJUW010000036.1:0-37706 GCF_042268205.1 Streptomyces sp. NPDC056160 | reverse complement strand
GCCGGGGGGTGGGTTGGGGGTTGGGGGGCGGGCCCCGGCCCGCCCCGCCGGGGCCCCCGGGGGGGGGGGGGGGCCGCCCCCCGGGGGGGGGGGCGGGGCCCGCGACGGTGAACGCGGCCGTCGAAGGGGACGTCCGGATCGGTCTCGTCATGCGTGGACGTGACCCGCCGTGCCGACGATGTCGTCGGCGGCCACGTCGTTCAGCCGGACGGCGAGGTCCTCCAGGGCCCGGCTGGCGGCCAGCTCGTCGCCGATCTCCGGTACCGGCCGGTCGATCGGATTGCGCCGGGCCGCACCACGGCCCGTGACCGACGAGGTGTCGCGGGTGGTGAGCACGGCGCGTGCCTGCGTCTCGTCGCCGTCCTCGGTGATGTAGATCTGCACGGTCCAACGCTTGGCTTCCATCGTGATCACTCCCGTAGGAAGGTCTCCTCCTGCTTCTCACGGTGCGCGTGCACCGGTGGCCGCCGCCAGAGCCGAACGTCCCGGTCGGACGGCCGGAAGCCCCAGCGCCGGCGGGAGGAGGTGAACGGGATCGGGCAGCGTGGGAGCCGCCCGGAGCAGCGGGCAGACGTCCGAGCCGGTGGCGACACCGCGGCGCGCCGCTTCGGCCGCAGCCTGGCGACCGGCATTCCCGTCACATGATCTCCAGCACCTCGGCAACCGGCCGCCGTGGGGCCGGAGTCCCCTGCGGGCCGTGCCCGGGGTGGAGCACCATGTGCACGTGCTCCATGGCGGACGACCGGTCACCCTCGGTCCACCTGGCTCCGGGCCATTCGAAGGGGTGGAACGCGAGGGACGTGACGAGGCCGTGCTGCGTGCTGAGCAGCAGGACGTGCTCCAGGGCCTGGCCGGCTGTCAGCCAGTCCACGGGCCGGTTGTGGACCGTACCCAGCAGCGCGATGCGCGGCCGGTCGCCGAAGGGGGCACGGCTCCTGCCCGGAAGCACGGGAACGGTGCCGAAGTCACGCTCACGGGAGGGCACCCCGGCCTCCGGGGACGCGCCGCCCTCGACATCGCGGACGAGTTGCAGGATCAGGCGCACATACAGAGCGTCCGGGAACACCAGCCGGGCTCCTTCGCGCAGGGCCACGTCACACAACGCGCCCCGCACGGCGGCCGGCAGCTCGTCGTCTTCGATCGGACGCCGGCTGGTGCTGCGCCGGGCGACCGCCGGGTGGAGCCGGGCGAGGGACTCGTCGCGATGCCCGGTGTCCGTCAGGCGCACCTCCGCGAGCAGTGACCCGTCGCAGTCGTCGGGCAGCAGCCGGACGACGGGGTCCCGGCCTGCTGCGGCCGCCGCCACGCGCAGGTTGAACAAGGCCGCGCCGCAGCCCAGATGGAGGCCGCGTTCCTCGGCGTCGGCCTGGGGGAGGTGGCGGCCGCGGTCGGCGTACAGCCGTACGGTCGCGCTGTCGCGCAGGAACACGAATCTCCAGGGCTGTGCATTGCGCAGGGAGGGCGCCGCGCCCGCCGCCTCCACCAAGGCGCGGACGGCGGTCGTTCCCAGAAGTGTCGTGGTCACCGGATCCTCCCTTCTCGACGTGCGGCGACTGCCGCACGGCCCCCTGTGCCGAGGGCCCCTTCTCGGGTGCCACGCGTGCGTGGCGCAGGTGAACGGGCGGTCACACCTTCAGGCTGCTGGTGCCCGGCCCGAAGTAGTGGGGGCTTGCCGGTTCCCCGCTGACTGGTACGGCCGGGCCGGGCACAGCCCCGGCGAGGGCGGTGCGAAGCTTTGCACGGAACGTGGCCGGGCCGGGGCGGCACCGGCCTTCGCCGCGGAACGTGGTCATCGCGCCCCCTGTAGCGTCTGTGTGTCCGCCTCGGCGAGACGGGCGGTGATCCAGTCACGGGTCAGTTCCGCGACGACGTCCAGCGCGCCCGGTTCGGCGAACAGGTGGGTGGCGTCGGGTACCACCTCGATGCGGTGGTCGCAGTGCATCCAGTCCGCTGCCAGGCGGTTGCAGCCCAGTAGACGTGTGTCCAGTGCGCCGACGACGAGCAGCGTGGGAGCGTCCACCCGGGCGAGCGCGGCGGGCCCGGCCAGTTCGGGGCGGCCGCCGACGCAGACGACGGCGCGTATGTCGTCGTCCGCGGCGGCCGCCGCGAGCGCCGCGCCTGCGCTGGTGTCCGCCGCGCAGTAGCTCACGGGCAGCCCGGTCTCCCGGCGGACCCAGGCCGCGGCGGCGTGCAGGCGCCGTTCCAGCAGGGTGATGTCGAAGACGTTGTGCAGGGTGTGTGCCTCGTCCTCGGTGAGCAGATCGAGCAGCAGGGTGCCGAGCCCCGCCCGGTGCAGAACTGCGGCGACTTGGTCGCTGCACGGGTCGTGGCGTGGCCCGCGCAGCCCACCGCCCCCGGCGGAGGCGAGGATCACCACCGCCCGGGCCGTGGGCCCGAGCGTGAGGACGGCGGGCATCCGCACCTTGCTCGTCGGCACCTCCACCGGCCGGCCGAGCGGTGGGCGCTTCGGCGGGAGTTCGTCCCCCGCAGCGGGGGCCGGCCCTTCGGCCGCGGTGAGCGATGCGGAGATCTCCGCGTCGGTGACCGGGGCGAAGTCCTCGTACCAGGCGCTCACGGAGCCGATGTGGTGCACGGGCTGAGGACAGACGACCTCGTCCGCCACCGTCCGCAGACGCGTCAGGGAATCCTCCTGGGCGACCGGCACGGCCAGGACCACGCGGGTCGCGCCGCGTGCCCGGGCCACCCGGCAGGCGGCCTCGGCGGCCGCGCCGGTGGCCACCGCGTCGTGCACGAGCACGGCGCCGCGCGAGGCCAGGGGGAGCGGCGTACGCTCGTCACGCCAGCGGTGCACCCGCCGTTCCAGTTCGGCGCGCTCGAGCCGCTCCAGGGACTCCTGCTCGGCGGTGCTCAGACCGCTCTCCCGGACGATGTCCGGGTCGACGACGCGGACACCGTGCTCGCCGAGGGCGCCGAACCCCAGTTCGGGCTGCCAGGGCACGCGCAGCTTGCGCACGACGGCCAGGTCGAGCGGGGCGCCGAGGTACCGGGCCACTTCGGATGCCACCCGGACACCGCCGCGGGGAACGCCCAGTACCACGACGTCCGAGTCGCGCAGGTGGTCGAGGTACGGGGCCAGGCGCCGCCCCGCGTCCGCGCGGTTCGCGTAACGCATGTGCCACCTCCTGAGGTCCGGTGACGAAGCGGCGTCGACAGGTCGCCGATCGCCCGGTCGTCGTCAGCCGGTCTTCTGGTCCCACCGCGGGCCGACGGTCTCCCACTCCGCGCCCCACCGGTCGTAGCGGTGCTCGTCGAGGCGCCACCGGGCCAGGGCGGCCGTGCCGTAGACGAGACCCGCGAAGGCGCCGGCGGCCGATGCGCCGAAGAGGACGGCTTCGGTCCGTGCCTCGCCCGCGCCGGGCGGCGCGGTGGTCAGGGCGTTCTGGCCGTCCTGCCAGACGGTGACGGCCGTGCCGACGGGCAGGCCGGCGGCCACCAGGGCCTGTGCGGTGCGGGGGGCGCCGTCGGGAGCGGTCCAGCGGACTTCCGCGGACGCCTGGTAGTTCTCACTCGCGGTCGAGACGGCCGGCCGGGCGTCCGTGAGCAGGACGGCGGTGACGGCATGCCGGTCGGCACGCTGACGGGCGAACTCCTGGTCCGCGGCTCGCGCCGTGACCGTGCCGGTGGTCGCGCCACCGGCCACGATCAACACCCACGTCACCAGGAGGATCCAGGCTTCGACGATGTCGTCGTGGCGCCGCAGGGGATTGCTGCGCCACCGCCACAGCCGCTTCCTCGTCCTGTCGCTCATCGGTCTCCACCGCCTCTCCCTCCCCCTGCGAAGTTGCCAGGGGCAGGGGGTGAGCCGCATGGGCCGGTCAGGCGGCATTCGGGGGGCCGACCGGACTCGCCCTGGGCGAAATGAGGGGGTCCATCAGCCCGGTGTCGCCGAGATCACCGCATCCTGCCCGGACCGTGTCCCGGTCGTCGGTCCCTCGTCGGGTTCCGCAATGATCTGGAAGACGCCGCCCAAGCCGGCGCGCGTGAGGATCCGGCGGAACGACGGGCTGTCGGCGACCAGCCGCAGTCGGCCGTCACGCGCCAGCACACGGTTGCGCACCCTGCACAGCAGCCCGAGTCCCGCACAGTCGATGAAGGACATGGACCGCAGGTCGAGAACGAGGTCGGGCCGGGGAACGGCGGTGAGGGTGTCGAGGTGCGGCGCGAGGGAGAGCCGCGCGGCGAAATCGACGGTGCCGTTCAGTGCCACCACTGTGGCCCCGGTAGCCGTGCTCCTGGGGCGACACCTCGACGGGGCGGCGGGATTCTCGGGCATGAGGAGAGCAAATCCGGCCCGGCTCGTTCCCCGGAAGGGCCCAATGGCCCTTTCGGCAGGGCCGAAGAACCCGCAGCGGCGGCGGCCCGACGGTGTGGACGGGTCTTCACGGGCCCGAAACACCACGGGGGCGAACGGGCCGCAACACCGCCGGGGCCGGGCGAGTGGGAACCGGGGCCGAGCGGCCCGCGGAACGCGCCGAATGGGGCCGGCCCGCCCTCGCGTCATACCACGCCCGGTGCGACGGTGAATGCGGAACGTCTTGCCGCTCGATGTGGCAATCCGAGGAGAAGGCGGCGGTAGGGATGGAGCTGCCCCTGGTGGTGGGTGTGGACGGATCAGGTCCGAGCCTGACGGCGGTCGACTGGGCGGTGGACGAGGCCGCCCGGCACGGCCTGCCGCTGCGACTCGTGTACGCCTCCCGCTGGGAGCGCTACGAGGGCGCTCTCCCCGCGGCGGGCGCGGAGCGGCCTTCGGACCGGGTGATGGCCCAGAACGTGGTCGGCGCGGCCACCGAACGGGCTCAGCGACGCAACCCCGATGTGAAGGTTTCCGCGAACATCCTCCCAGAGGACCCGGTCGCGGCCCTCCTCGGGGCAGACGACAGCGCCTGTGCCCTGGTCACGGGCTCGCGCGGGCGCGGCGAGCTGAAAGGTTTGCTCCTGGGCTCCGTCAGCCTGGCCGTAGCTGCTCGGGCACACTGTCCGGTGGTCGTGGTCCGCGGCGACATCGCAGGTCTGTCGGGCACCCACGGACGGATCCTGCTCGGCGCCGGTGCACCCGCGGCAGGGGGTGAGGCGGTGCGGTTCGCGTTCAGGGAGGCCGAACTGCGCGGCTGCGTCCTCGACGTCGTACGAGCCTGGCGCCGTCCCCTGCACGAGGCGGGTGGATCTCCCCCTGCGCAGGAGGAGACGGGCCACCGCGACGAGGAGGGGGCCGCCGCCCTCCTCGACGATCTGTTGCGCGAGGCGATGACCGACCATCCTGCGGTTCGCGTGCGCGGGGCCACGGTCGAGGGACCGGCACACAGGGTGCTCGTGGCCCGTGCGGCCGCCGCCGATCTGGTGGTCGTGGGGGCGCGGCGCACGGCCGCGCACTTCGGGCTCCAGCTGGGCCGGACGGCCCATGCGCTGCTGCACCACGCGCCGTGCCCGGTCGCGGTGGTACCGCACCGGGTGTGAGGGTCCAGTGGCGATGGTGACCGCCGGGACGTGGGAGTACGACGGTTACGACCCCGAGCAGGAGCGTCTGCGGGAGGCGCTGTGCACCCTCGGCAACGGCTGTTTCGCCACCCGCGGCGCCCTGCCGGAGTGCGACGCGGACGAGGTCCACTACCCGGGCACCTATGTGGCCGGCTGCTACAACCGGCTCGTCTCCCACGTCGCCGGCCGGCAGGTGGAGAACGAGGATCTGGTCAACCTCCCGAACTGGCTGCCGTTGCGGTTCCGCCCGGCCGGCACCTCCTGGCTCACCCCGGACGTGGCGCCCGTGCTCGATCACCGGCAGACCCTCCACCTGGACGCGGGCGTGCTGGAGCGGCGTACCCGTTACGGTCTCGCGGCGGCACGGATGCTGACCGTGCGCCAGCAGCGGATCGTGCACATGGGCGATCCGCACCTGGCGGCCCTGCGGACCGAGTTCACCGCCGAGGGCGGCCCGGTGGAGCTACGGGTGGAGGCGGTGATCGACGGGGGAGTCACCAACGCCGGCGTACCGCGCTACCGGGACCTCGACGGCCGTCACCTCACCCACGTCCACACCGGCACAGCCGTGCCCGGCACGGTGTGGCTGCGCTGCCGGACCCGTACGTCCGACATCCGCGTCGGACTGGCCGCCCGTCTGACCGGCGGCGACGGCGCCACCGTCACCACCCGGCACGAGCACCCCCGCGCGATCCAGCACCTGGCCCTGCGCCTGACGCCCGGCCGCCCCGTGACCGTCGACAAGACCGCCGCCCTGCACACCTCCCACGACCCGGCCATCAGCGATCCGCTGCGCGCCGCGATCGACCGGGTGCTCGCGGCGCCGCACTTCGACGACCTGCTGACCACTCACCGGGCCGCGTGGGACCGGCTCTGGCGCCGGGCCGGCATCGACGTCCCCGGAGAACCGGGCCGCATCCTGCGCCTCCACCTCTTCCACGTGCTGCAGACCCTCTCCCCGCACACCGCCGACCGGGACGTGGGTGTACCGGCCCGCGGCCTGCACGGGGAGGCGTACCGCGGGCACGTCTTCTGGGACGAGTTGTTCGTCCTGCCGTTCCTGAACCTGCACCTGCCCGAGGTGTCGCGCGCCCTGCTGCAGTACCGGCACCGGCGCCTGGGACGGGCCTGCGCGGCGGCGCGCGCGGTCGGCCTGCGCGGGGCGATGTACCCGTGGCAGAGCGGCAGCGACGGCCGGGACGAGACCCAGCGGTTGCACCTCAACCCCCGCTCGGGACGGTGGCTGCCCGACCACTCCCACCTCCAACGGCACGTCGGATCGGCGATCGCCTACAACGTGGTGCAGTACTGCGAGGCCTCCGGGGACACCGACTTCCTGCACACCCAGGGCGCCGAGATGCTGGTGCAGATCGCCCGGTTCTGGGCGGACTCGGCACACTGGGACGCACACCTCGGCCGGCACCGCATCCGAGGGGTGGTGGGACCGGACGAGTACCACGACGCATACCCGGACACCGGGCGGGCCGGACTGGACGACAACACCTACACCAACGTCACCGCCGCCTGGGTGCTCGCCCGCACCCTTCGGACCCTGGCCTCCCTGCCCCAGCCGCGCCGCCGTGAACTGCTGGAGCGGCTGGGCGTGGACGGCGAGGAGTCGGTGCGGTGGGAGGAGGTGTCCCGCACCCTGTACGTGCCCTCCCACGACGGTGTCCTCAGCCAGTTCGCGGGCTACGGCGAGCTGGCGGAACTCGACTGGGCCGGCTACCGCGCCCGCTACGGCGACATCCGCCGCCTGGACCGGATCCTGGAGGCCGAGGGCGACACCGTCAACCGCTACAAGGCGTCCAAGCAGGCGGACGTGCTGATGCTGGGCTACCTGTTCTCACCGTCCGAGCTGCAGGAGCTCTTCGGCCGGTTGGGCCACCGCCTCGACGAGGAGACGTGGCAGCGCTGCGTCGACTACTACCTGGCCCGCACCAGTCACGGGTCCACCCTCAGCGGGCTGGTGCACGGCTGGGTTCTGGCCCGGGCCCGCCGCGCCGAGGCCTGGGCGTTCGTCCAGGAGGCCCTGCGCGGCGACATCGCCGACGTCCAGGGCGGCACCACCGCGGAGGGCGTCCATCTGGGAGCCATGGGCGGCACCCTCGATCTCGTCCAGCGCGGGCTGCCCGGTCTGGAGACCCGCGACGGCGCCATCTGGCTCGACCCCGTGCCGTTGCCGGAGCTGTCGTCCTACGGGTTCCGCCTGCGCTACCGCGGGCACTGGGGCGTACGACTCCGCCTGGAGCACGACCGGCTGGAGATCGCCGTGCCCCCCTCCGACCGCTCACCCATCGAAGTCCGCCTACGAGAGGGGTCCGTCCGCGTCCGGCCGGGCGAGAAGCGCCGCCTGCTCCGCCCCGAGTGAGACCCTTCCACCGCATCGGTCTCGCCGCGGCCGCGGGCGCATCGGCCGCTCGACCTCCTCACGGAGCGACTCTGTTCGGCCCTCGAACCCGCTATCGGCGGCCCCGGGGCGACCGCGGCCATGGGCCGTGCCGTGCGAGAAGGCACTGGAGTCGGCGGGAGAGGTACACCGGCTGCTCACCGAGCGGTTGCTGCCGCATCAACGCACATGCCAGGGCGATCACCGACGCGTCGGCCGGCCGGTCCACACGGCCGGTGGTGAGGACGACGCCCGCCGCCTGCGAGGAGGCGGTGGAACCCGCGCACTCGTCGGCACCCCGACGTCCGCGGCGGGTCCACGAGCGGCGAGAGGACCCCCGGCGGCCAGGGCGGCGGCCGTGACGGCCAGCAGGACGGGTTCGAGCCTTGCTTACGTGGCGCCGCGGCGGGCCTGCGGGGGTGCCGCCGTAGTTGCCCCTCCACAATGGTCATGGAGGACGGCCGTCAGTAGAGGGAGACCTCAGTCGACTACAGGAAGCGCTTCGTCCGGCCGGGCGAGGCGGTGCCGGGAAGAAGCACAGGATGAAGCGCTCCGTCGTAGCCGGGATCGACAGCTCCGGAGAAAGTCTCGTCGCAGCCGAGTGGGCCGCAAGGCAGGCAGCTTCGCTCGGCCTCGAACTTCGTCTTGTGCACGCCGCGCTTCCCCTTGCCGGTGATCCCGCTTATGAACCCGTTGCCTTCTCATGGCAGCGGACAGGCGAGGAATTGCTGCAACGTGCGAAGACATGCCTGACCAGTCGCTACCCCCGCGTGGCGGTGCACGGCGCGCAGGTCGCCGATACAGCCGCGAACGCGTTGCTCGCGGCCTCCGAGACGTCCGAGCTCCTAGTCGTCGGGGCTCGGGGAGACGGCGGCTTCGACGGCCTGGTCGTGGGATCGACGGCGCTGGCGGTGGCGGGCACCGCGTCCTGTGCGGTGGCGGTCGTGCCCCCGCCCCGGGCCGCGGCAGCGCACGAGGCCGAGGTGGCCGTGGGCGTAAGCGTGCGACAGCCGGCCGATCCACCCCTGGAGTTCGCGTTCGGCGCCGCCCGGCTGCGCGGGGCCCGCTTGCGGGCCGTGCACGCTTGGGAGCTGCCCGGCCATGCCTCGTGGACGGCGGCCGCAGTGCCCGAAGAAGACCGGGCGGCATGGGAGGACCACGAGGTCCAACAACTGTCCGACGTGCTCCGGAGCCGGCAGGACAGGTACCCGGCAGTCCCGGTCTTTCCCGATGTCGTACTCCTCCACCCGGCCTACGCCCTGATGCACTCCTCGCACCGGGCCGACCTGCTGGTCCTGGGCCGGCACTCCAGCCCGCGCCCGGCCGAGCGGCGGCTGGGCCCCGTGGCCCACGCCGTCCTGCACCATTCCCGCTGCCCCGTGGTCATCGTCCCGCACACGTGACACCCGCAAAGCGGTTTCAGGTGCCGAAGAAGACGTCGAACTCCGTGTACAGATCCTGGGGAACCCGCTTGGTCGCCTTCGTCGCGTCGGCAAGAGGGATACGTGTGATGTCAGTGCCGCGCAGGGCTGTCATCGTGCCGAAATCACCTTCCCTGACCGCGTCCACGGCGTGCAGCCCGAAACGTGTCGCGAGCCACCGGTCAAACGCGCTCGGCGTGCCCCCACGCTGGACGTGACCGAGAACCGTCGTGCGGGCCTCCTTCTCGGTGCGGTGCTCGACCTGCCGGGCCAGCCAGTCACCGATCCCGGAGAGGCGCACGTGCCCGAATTCGTCGCGCGACTCGTCCTTGACAACCATCTGTCCGGCCTTGGGCACGGCTCCCTCCGCCACGACGACGATCGGCGCGTAGTTGATCTCGAAGCGCTTCTCCACCCAGGCACACACCTGATCGAGATCGAACTCCACTTCCGGGATGAGGATGGCACTCGCACCCCCAGCGACACCGGCGTGCAGAGCGATCCAGCCGGAGTGGCGTCCCATCACTTCGACGACCAGTGTGCGCTTGTGGGACTCTGCGGTGGTGTGCAGACGGTCGATGGCTTCGGTCGCGATGCCGACGGCGGTGTTGAAGCCGAAGGTGTAGTCGGTGCCGCCCACGTCGTTGTCGATGGTCTTGGGCACGCCGACCAGGTTGACTCCCGCGTCGGACAGGACGGTCGCGACGCTGAGGGTGTCCTCGCCGCCGATGACGACCAGGGCGTCGATCCTGTGCGCGCTGAGGGTGCCCTTGACGCGGTCGATGCCGTCATCCAGCCGCAAGGGGTTGGTGCGGGAGGAACCGAGGATCGTGCCGCCGAGCGGGAGGATCCCGCGCACGGCCGGTACGTCCAAGGGCATCGTCACGTCCCTGACCGCCCCAGCCCATCCGTCCGCGATCCCCACGAACGTCCAGGCGTGCTCCTGCGTGCCTTTGCGCACGACACTGCGGATCACCGCATTGAGACCGGGACAGTCGCCACCCCCGGTCAGCACACCCACCCGCATGATCGTTCTCCCTTGCCTCAGCGCGTCGCAGCACAGCGGCGTGACACGGTTTCCGACCCCAGGCGTCACCGGCCTGGCCTTGACGGGACCAGTGCCCGTACGGAGACCCCTCTCCAGCTTGAACCCGACCGGGACGGAGCGCACGGTGTGCCCCTTCTCCCCGGCCCTCGACGATGCGGTGCCTCGTCGATACCCGGGACGGATTCCACCGAAGTCCGGCCGGTGCCTCCCGGGGGCGGCGGTCGGACGCCCACGACGATGGCCGCTCGCCGCCGTCGAGCCGCTGCTACGTGCGGCAGGTGGTCGAGAGCATCAGGGACCGGGACGGTCGGAGTCGGTGCAGGACCGTTCGGCCCTGTTGCCGTACGCCTCGAACGCGCACGATGACCTTGTGGTCCTGCCGGTGCCCGGCGGCCCTTGCGCCCTGCCGATGGGGCGCGACGCCCGGCACGCCGGGAGCACGCGCCGAAGGCCGCTCGCCTCTCCCGCGGAGATCCAGCAGAAGAACCCTGGTGGGCCACGCGGACAGCTGGGAGGTGGTGGTCCCCGTGAGCGCGGTTCCCCGATGCCCGTCACCGAGCCCGCTCATGGCTTGGGCGCACGGACCGGGCAGACGCGAACGCCCACGTGGTGGCACGGGCGAGTGATGGAGACCGGAATGCGAACCCTGTCCTCTGCGTCCTACGACGGTCGGATGCTGGCCTGGCTGCTGCCCTTTTGGACGAAGCTCCCTGGCACCAGTCGTATGGGGGTGGCCGCTGTCGTGCTGACGGTCGCCTTCGTCTCCCTGATCGTGGGCACGAGGGTGCGACAGGCTGTCCGGTCGGTCAGGCCGCGGTCGCAAGCTCGGACCGCCGTCCCCGTGGACACGTCCTGGTTCGCTGCGCACACCCTGGACGGCTTCCCCGAGGAGGCGGCACGCGCCGCCCTGAATCCGGCGAACGCGCCCTCCCGCGATCGGCTCTACGCGGCCTGGGTCCTGGCCACCCACACCTACGGGGCAAGCGCCGAATGGCTCGAGAAGAACCTGGCCATGCCGCCTGACGCCGCACACCTCATCGTCGAGGCGGCCGAGGGCCGACGTTGGGAACTGGCGGAACGGGAGAGCCGTGAAGGGAACGGCCGGGTGCCGGCCCGGCTCGGTGAAGACCGGCGGTGACCGAAGCCGCCATGAGCATCGCGAGCCGACCCCACGTCGTCTTTCCTGCCTCGGCGAATCCCTTGATTCGACGCGGGCGATCGCGTGTGTCGTATGCCGTCGCCGGTGTCAGCATGCACGGTCGGGCCGTGTCCGGGACTACGTCGCGGGACCGGGTGGCGGTTCAGCCGACTGCCTCGACGGCGTGGCCGAAGTGCACAACCGTCTTGCGGGCACTTTGCGCGGTCCGGCGTGGTTGTTCCGGTCCCTGTCCGGTGGTGCGGCCGCGGACGGGCAACGCTCCTGCCGGGCGGACACAGGACGCTCGGACTGCCTTTGGGCCGTTCGGCCCCTGCTGGGCCGGAACCGGTCGTAGGACGGTGAGAGGGGCGGTGGGACGCGGACCGCCGGTGCCCGTCCGTACCAGCAACAGGAGGTTCCGCACCTGCAACAGGAGGTGGAGACCATGCCGCGCGCCGACACGACGGGCCTTGACGGTTCGCCTCAGGTCGCGAGGAAGCACGCAATCGGCTGCGCGCTCCGCACGAGGGCATGGCCCGGTTCGCCTTCGCACTCATGCGCCGCACCACATCGCGGCACATGGTGCGGCTGGTACCCGCCCCCCTGCTTCGGACGCCCCCGGTTCGAGGACGCCGAACTGCGCGAGGCGTCGGTGGCGGGGGAGCCCGCCGCGGTGACCGGCATGTCGCGCCCTTACCGGCAGAAGTCCGGCCCGGACGTCGAGGCGGCCGAGGACGTGCGCTGCGCCTGCGCCGCCCGGCTTCTGCCGGTCGTCCCTCGTGGACGGCCCGACCGGTCGTCGCGCACCGCAGGCGCAGGCTGTTCGGCACCCGCACAGGGCGGTGTACCGCCCAGGCCGAGTTGCACCACGCACCCGTCCCCGTCGCGGTCGTCGCACACTGCTGAACGCCGGCTCCCCGTCCGATCCGAGGTGCCCACGTCATGAACGCATCACTGGCGGGGGGCGACCCGGACGACGGGGCGGCAAGGACGACGGTCCTGCCACTGGTCGTCGGTGTGGACGGCTCCGCACCCAGCCTGCGGGCCGTCGACTGGGCGGCCGACGAGGCCGTCCTGCGCAGGTTGCCGCTGCGCCTGGTGTACGCCCCCCTGTGGGAGCGCTACGAGGGCGCTCAGCTCGCGGGAGAGCCGAGCAGCCCGGACGCCGAGGAACTCGTCGAACTGATCGTCCGGGCTGCCGCGCGCCGCGCCCGCCATCGTCAGGCCGACCTGTCGATCAGCACGGCAACCCTCCCCGAATCACCGGAGTACGCACTTGTGAGCGAGAGCGAGAACGCCTCGGCCCTGGTCGTGGGCAGCCGGGGGCGGGGGAATGTCCCTGACATCCTTCTCGGATCGGTCAGCTTGTGGGTGGCAGCGCACGCCGACTGCCCTGTGATCGTGGTCCGTGGCAGTCATGACGAACAGGCTCGCGTTCCGGTGCACGGCCGCGTCGTCGTCGGCGTCGGGGGCGCGGCCGCTTCCGCGGCGGTGGAATTCGCCGCGGACGAGGCCGGGCGGCGCGGGGCCGTGCTGGAGGCGGTCCGGGCCTGGCGGCGCCCTGCGCACGAGACGATCGACCACGCTCTGATCACCAGGGTCTCCGCGCACGGGTACGAGCCACAGCATGGGTACGAGCAACAGGCCGCCGAAGCTCTGGAGGCGGCGCTGCTGGACATCCCTGCGGACGTGAAGGTGCAGCGCCGCCTGGTGGAGGGGCCGGCCCGGCGCGTGCTTCTGGACGCGGCGTGCGAGGCCGACCTGCTGGTCGTCGGAGCCTGCCGTCGTGCGGGGCACTTCGGGCTCCAGCTCGGCCGGGTCGCCCACACCGTCCTGCACCACTCGCCCTGCCCGGTCGCTGTGGTGCCGGTCGTGGTCGCCGATGACGGGCACGGACCCGCTTCGATGAAGAGGGAACGTCACGGTGCCCGGGGCGGCTGACGCGGACGATCATTGCCACGCCACGCCGACACCACCGACTCGATGGAACTCCAGGGTTCTCAGGGCGGCCACCGCCCTTGCCGAAAGACGGGACGCGACGCAACGAATCACAGGACGCCAGGACGGGGGGGCGTCGTCGCGCTGCTGCCGGAGCCGGCCACGGTGTCGTCACCCCCGGGCGCCGCGCCTCCCTCGCCCTCCGCGCCGAAGCGAGGCCTGCGTGCCACCGGCACCGGATCGAAGGGACCGTGTCATCGGCACCACCGTGGCACCGGCGCCGAGGCGAGCCACCGCTGCCTTCGGCCGATCGGCCCTGTGGACACGATCGGCCCGTGCGGGCACCCGACCGATCGGCGGAGGATGGGACACACGGACCGGAACCCGCGACCCGCCCGGCCTCTGCACCGACACGGAAAGGAACCCCGATGTCCGTCGACACGCGGCAGGCGCACCCCCCTCTGGCGGAGGACGAGCTGAGGTCACTGGACGCCCACTGGCGTGCCGCGAACTACCTCTCCGTCGGCCAGATCTACCTCCTGGCCAACCCGCTGCTGGCCGAACCGCTGCGCCCGGAGCACCTCAAACCGCGGCTGCTCGGCCACTGGGGCACCTCACCCGGCCTCAACCTCGTCCACACCCACCTCAACCGCCTCATCCGCCGGCGGGACCTGGACGCGTTGTGCATCTGGGGTCCCGGACACGGCGGACCCGCCGTGCTGGCCAACTCCTGGCTGGAGGGCACGTACACGCAGACGTATCCGGATGTCACCCGGGACGCGGACGGCATGGCGCGGCTGTTCCGGCAGTTCTCCTTTCCCGGCGGAGTGCCCAGCCACGTCGCACCCGAGACACCGGGCTCGATCCACGAGGGCGGCGAACTGGGCTACTCCCTCTCGCACGCCTATGGCGCCGCCCTCGACAACCCCGGACTGCTGGTGGTGTGCGTGATCGGCGACGGGGAGGCGGAGACCGGGCCGCTGGCCGCTTCCTGGCACTCGAACAAGTTCCTCGACCCGGTCGGTGACGGAGCGGTGCTGCCGATCCTCCACCTCAACGGCTACAAGATCGCCAACCCCACGGTGCTCGCCCGGCTGCCCGAGGCCGAGCTCGACGACCTCCTCAGGGGCTACGGCCACGACCCCATCCACGTCACCGGCGATGAACCCGTCGCCGTCCACCAGGCCCTGGCCGCCGCACTGGACACCGCCGCCGACCGGATCACCGCCATCCAGCGCGCCGCCCGCGAGGAGGGCGCCACCGAGCGGCCCCGCTGGCCGATGATCGTCCTGTGCACCCCCAAGGGCTGGACCGGGCCCGCCGAGGTCGACGGCCTGCCCGTGGAGGGCACCTGGCGCTCCCACCAGGTCCCGCTGGCCGCCGTGCGGGACGACCCTGATCATCTGCGGCAGCTGGAGGAGTGGCTGCGCTCGTACCGCCCGCAGGAACTGTTCGACGAGCACGGCAGGCCCCGCGCGGACGTGATCGCCTGCAACCCGGCAGGCGCCCGGCGACTCGGAGCCACTCCGAACGCGAACGGCGGACTGCTCCTGCGCGAGCTGCCCCTGCCGCCGCTGGAGAAACATGCCGTCCAGGTCGACAAGCCCGGCGCGACGGTGCACGAACCCACCCGCGTCCTCGCTGACCTGCTCCAGGACGTCATGGCCGCGACCGCCGACCGCCGCGACTTCCGTCTCGTCGGTCCCGACGAGACGGCCTCCAACCGCCTCCAGGCCGTCTACGAGGCCAGCGGCAAAGCATGGCAGGCACGGACGCTGGACGTGGACGAACACCTCGACCGGCACGGCCGGGTCATGGAGATCCTGTCCGAACACACCTGCCAGGGCTGGCTGGAGGGCTATCTGCTCACCGGCCGACACGGACTGTTCTCCTGCTACGAGGCGTTCGTGCACATCGTCGACTCGATGGTCAACCAGCACATCAAGTGGCTGCGCACCACCCGCCGCCTGCCCTGGCGCGCTCCCATCGCCTCCCTCAACTACCTGCTGACCTCACACGTGTGGCGTCAGGACCACAACGGTTTCTCCCACCAGGACCCGGGCTTCGTCGACCACATCCTCAACAAGAGTCCGGAGGCGGTACGGGTCTACTTCCCGCCGGACGCCAACACCCTGCTGTCGGTGGCCGACCACGCCCTGCGCAGCCGCGACTACGTCAACGTGATCGTCGCCGGCAAGCAGCCCTGCTTCGACTGGCTGCCCATGGACCAGGCCAAGGTGCACTGCGCCCGCGGAGCCGGGGTCTGGGACTGGGCAGGCACCGAGGACGGCACCCGGGAACCCGACGTCGTTCTGGCCTGCGCGGGTGACGTACCCACCCAAGAGGTGCTGGCCGCAGCACAGTTGCTCCGCCACCACCTGCCCGAGCTTGCCGTGCGCGTGGTCAACGTCGTGGACATCGCCCGGCTGCTGCCCAGCGAGGAACACCCGCACGGCATGAGCGACTTCGAGTACGACGGCCTGTTCACCGCGGACAAGCCGGTGATCTTCGCCTACCACGGCTACCCCTGGCTGATCCACCGCCTGGCCTACCGCCGCACCGGCCACCGGCACCTGCACGTGCGCGGCTACAAGGAGGTCGGCACCACCACCACCCCGTTCGACATGGTGGTCGGCAACGACCTGGACCGCTACCGCCTCGTCATGGACGTCATCGACCGCGTCCCCGGTCTCGCCGTGCGTGCCGCCGCCGTACGCCAGCGCATGCAGGACGCACGGCTGCGCCACCACGCCTGGATCCGCGAGCACGGCGTCGACCTGCCGGAGGTCACGGAGTGGACTTGGGACACCTGACCGGACCTGACGGGGCACACCGGGAGCGGCGGTGAAGGCGAGGAGAGGATTGCGCTTCCTCGCCTTCACCGCCCTCTCCTGCAGCAACGTCCGCGGTCGCAGACGCACCGAACGCGACGGCTTCCTCCTTGCAGCACCTTTCAGTGTGATCTGCCGGGCAGCGGCGTGTGCCCGGCCGGGAGTGTCCCCGCACCGGTACCGCGACAAGAGGGCAAAGCGTCCACTGCGGCCCGGTCGGACCTGGTGATGGCGGTCACGGTCGCTCCCGGACGCACGTCGAGGCCCGCCGGCGAGGGCCCGGGGAAGCACTTCGTAGCCAGCCGGGAAAATCACCTCGTCACCCTCGATGATGCCCTCGTCGAGGCCGTGGGAGGCGACCTGTTCGATCTCTGCGCCGCATTGCTCCTCCGTGAGGGGTTCGACCGAACCGACCTGAGCCTGCCCGGCCGTCAGGACGACCTGGTCCGTGCGGTCGCCGCCGCCAACCCGAAGACGGTGGTGTTCGTGAACGCCGGCTCCCCGGTGGAGTTGCCCTGGCGTGACGAGGTCGCCGCCGTGCCGCTCGGCTGGTTCCCCGGTCAGGAGGGCGCCGCCGCCCTCGCCGATGTCCTCACCGGCGCACACGAGCCCGGCGGCCGCCTTCCCGCCACCTGGGGTCCCCTCATCGAGACCCCGGTCACCCAGGTGACATTGGTCGACGGTGAACTGGCCTATGAAGAGGACGTGTTCATCGGCTACCGCGCCTGGGACAAGTCCGGCCGCACCCCCTCCCACCCCTTCGGGCACGGTCTCGGCTACACCCACTGGACGTGCGAGTCCGTCGTGGTGCACGGCGACGTCGCCAAGGTCCGCGTCCACAACAGCGGCGACCGCCCCGGCCGGGAGGTCGTGCAGATCTGTCTGTCCCCGGTGGAGCATGACGCCGGCCGCCCCCAGCGGTGGCTCGCCGGCTTCGCGGCGGTGGAGGCGGGACCGGGGGAGACCGTGGAGGCCGTCATCGACATTCCCCGCCGCGCGTTCGAGATCTGGGACGAGGCGGCCGACTCGTGGGCCTTCGTGAAGGGGGCGTGCGACATCCAGGTCGGCTCCTCGATCGCCGACCGCCGCATCACCGTGACGATCGAGGTCTGAACCCACGCGAGACCCCCACGAGCCCCGGCCCGGAACCTGACCCCCGGCCCGGAGCTCGTGGGCTGCCCGGAGAGGGGGGGCGTAGCTGCGAACGCTTCTCAGAGCGCCGGGGGCCTCGTCCCTGCCCCTCGCGGTCAAGAGCCTCCTGGGCCGTGCCGAAGGATCTCCGGCTCGCCCGGGCACCACCGCGTCCAGTCGTCGGTGCCGGCCGGCTGGAACCCTGCGTCCCTCACACGCCCGCTGCCGCCAGCAGGTGGCGCGCCACCAGCCGTGCGCCCGAGTCGCCCACGAGGATCGTGTAGTGGTTGACGCCGGGTACGCGTTCCGGCCGGACCCGGCGCGGGTCGAGGCCGGCGGCGGCGAGGCGCTGTTCGTCGTACAGGCCCTGCGGCTCGTCCATCAGGCCGCGTTCGGCCCACAGCAGCACGGCGGGGAGGGGGAGCCGGTGGACGGCGCCGAGCACCTGCCCGCCGAGCTGGTCGATGCCGTCGACCCGTACGGCCTCGATCCGGCACGAGGAGCGCAGTTCCGGCTCCTCGCCGACCAGATCGCGCTGGATGTACGCGTCCACCCACGGCGACCACGCCTCGGCGAAGGCCGGGTGACCCTGCCAGAACGCGCGGTAGGCGTCCCGGTCCGGGAAGGTCGTCGACAGGCGCCGCATGGCCGGGCCGATGACCGCGGTGATCAGTTCGTCGGGGTCCAGGCCGGTCGGCGCCGGGAAACCCACCCCGCCGTCGACCAGGAGCAGCCCGGACAGCAGGTCGGGGTGGCGTACGGCGGTCAGGGCCGCGGTGAAGGCACCCATGGAGTGGCCGGTCAGCACCACCCGGCCCAGGCCGAGCGTGTCCACCACGGCGGCCATGTCGTCGGCGTGCGAGGCGATGCCGTACGGCCCGGGAAGCGCGCCGCTGCCGCCCCGGCCGCGCAGGTCGGGCGCGACCAGGGTGACCCGGCCGGCCAGCTGGTGGGCGACCCGGGACCAGCTCAGACCGTTGGCGGTGATGCCGTGCAGCGCCAGCACGACCGGCGCGCCGGGGGAGGCGGCCGGCCAGCGCAGCACGGCCAGTTCACCGCCGGGCACCGGTACCCGCAGCTCCTCGGGCGAGGCCTCGTCAGCGGCCTGACGCCTCGACACGTCATCGTTCCTCGTGCGGCTCACGGGGCGGTCGCCTCCTTGCGCGATATCGGGGTGCGGGCGGCGCGCAGGCGCGCCGGGAGGCGGGCCATGCCACCGGGCAGCAGGTATATCACCGCCACGAACAGCGCGCCGAGCAGGAACAGCGGTTGGGACAGCGGCACCCGCAGCACGGCCGGCAGACCGGCGACGGCGCCGGAGCCCGCGAGGTCACCGAGCCGGTGGTCGGCCCAGGTGTAGAGGATGCCGCCGGCCATGGGGCCCCAGCGGGTGCCGGATCCGCCGAGCACCACCATCACCAGCAGGGACAGGGTGAAGTCGGAGGTGGTGGTCTGCGGGGTGGCGCCGCCGGTCAGCAGCAGGTAGACGATGCCGCCGAGCGCGGCCAGTGTCCCGGCCAGGA
The DNA here is from genome assembly GCF_042268205.1 of Streptomyces sp. NPDC056160. Classification (NCBI taxonomy): domain Bacteria; kingdom Bacillati; phylum Actinomycetota; class Actinomycetes; order Kitasatosporales; family Streptomycetaceae; genus Streptomyces; species Streptomyces sp. NPDC056160. Next base: position 18,791 of record NZ_JBHJUW010000036.1, on the reverse strand, counting down.
CGAACGCGGTCAGTTTGAAGCCGTAGGGGCGAAGGCCCAGCACCTCCACCCGGCGCTCGTTCTCCTTGATGCCCTCCCAGACGCGGCCGGTGGGTGAGCGGACCGCCCAGTGCACGACGGCCAGTACGACGACGAGGTAGGCCAGCGCGGTCCAGTACAGGCCGGCGGTGTGGTCGATGCCGACAAGTGCGGCGGGCAGTCGTTCGGCGGGGGCGGCGCGGCCCTCCTCGCCGCCGGTGACACCGCCCGGGTCGCGTTGCACGAGGATCGAGCCGGCCTGGGCGAAGGCGAGCGTCACCATGGAGAACCCGATGCCGCTCACCCGCAGGCTGACCGCGCCCAGCAGGGCGGAAAGCGCCACCCCGGCGAGCAGGCCGAGCAGCGCGGCGACGGCGAAGGGCAGGCCCGCTTGCAGCATGACGGTGTTGGTGACGTAGGTGCCGGCGGCGAAGTAGAGGGCGTGGCCGAAGGAGAGCAGGCCGGTGCGGCCCAGCAGCAGGTCGTAGCCGGTGGCCAGGGCGCCGAAGACCAGGCACAGGGCGAGCAGTTGGAGGTTGCCGGGGCTGCCGATCGGGCCGTCGAGGAGGCCGGGCAGCGGCAGTGCGCTGTAGGGGGCGGTGAACAGGACCACCAGCAGCAGGGCCGGCCACCAGCGGGCGGCGCGGCGCAGCGGTCCGGTGTGCGGGCCGAAGGGGTGGTCGGCCGTGCGGGTTTCGCCGCGCGGCTGGGTGGCGGTGGTCATGCGAGTCTCCCGGTGAGCCCTCGCGGCCGGACGAGCAGCAGGGCGGCGAGCAGGACGACGACGGCGAGGTCGCCGAGCCCGGCGGTGGCGTAGTAGTTGGCGAACTGCTGGATGAGGCCGACGGCGACGGAGGCGAGCGCGGCGCCGGTGAGCGAGCCCATGCCGCCCATGACGACGACCACGAAGGCGAAGATGAGCAGTGAGGTGCCCTGTGCGGGGTCGACCGAGCCGAAGTAGAGGCCGCCGATCGCGCCGCCGAGGGCCGCCGCTGCGCCGCCGATGGCGAAGACCAGCGTGAAGGCCTTGCGTACGTCGATGCCGAGCGCCGTGACCATGGCGCGGTCCTCGACGCCCGCGCGGACGACCAGTCCGTGCCGGGTGCGGCCGAGGAACAGCTTGAGCGCGACGAGGACCACGAGGGCGGCGGCGATCAGCACCATCCGGTTGAGCGGCACGTCGGCGCCCAGCAGCCGGAAGGTGCCGCTCAGCGCCTCGGGGCCGGGGAAGGGGCGGGCGTCGGCACCCCAGGTCGCGGACAGCAGCGCGGGGACGGCCAGGCCCACCCCGACGGTGGCGAGGATCTGCTCGCGGGGGCGGGTGTAGAGGGGACGGATGACGGTGAGTTCGAGCAGGACGGCGGCGAGCGTGCCGACGGCGGTGCCGAAGGCGACCGCGAGGACGAAACCCGCGCCGCCGGGGCCGGCGCCGGGCAGGTGGCCGGACGCGGCCCACCAGGTGCCGTAGGCGCCGACGGACATCAGCGCGCCGTGGGCGAAGTTGAGCACGTCCATCAGCCCGAAGATGAGCGAGAGGCCCGAGGCGACAAGGAAGTACAGCGCGCCCAGGCCGAGTCCGGTGAGGGTGAGCAGAACGACGGTGGACATCAGGCGTCCGCCTCCGCGGTCCGGGCGGCGGGGTGCGCCGCGGTGTGTGCTGGTGCGGCGGGGGACGGGATGCGGGCGTCCGGGTCCCCCAGGCCCGCGCGGCTCCCGTGCCCGCCGTGGCCGACGCCGAGGAGGCGGCGGGTCGCGTCCGGGTCCGCGAGGAGTTCGGCCGCGGGGCCGCGGTGGGCGGTGCGGCCGTCGGCGAGGACGGCGCAGTGCCGGGCGAGGCGGCGCACCATGGCGAGGTTCTGCTCCACCAGGAGCACGGGCACGGCCTCGGCGGCGCGTTCCAGCACGTGGGTGACCTCGGTGACGACCTTGGGCGCGAGTCCCTTGGCGGGTTCGTCGGCGATGATCAGACGGTTGCCGTTGAGCAGGGTGCGGGCGATGGCGACCATCTGCTGCTGGCCGCCGGAGAGGGTGCCGGCCGCCTGCCGGGCGCGTTGCTTCAGCTCCGGGAAGAGTTCGTGGACGAGGCCGTACGCCGGTTCGCCCGCGCCGGGCCGTTCGGCCAGGCGCAGGTTCTCGGCGACGGTGAGCGCGGCGAACACGCCCCTGTCCTCGGGCGCGTAACCCACACCCCGGCGGACCAGGGCGTGGGTGGCCAGGCGTACCGTCTCCTCGCCGCCCAGCCGGACGCTGCCGGTGCGCGGGAGGAGGCCGAGGATCCCGCGCACGGTGGTGGTCTTGCCGGCGCCGTTGCGGCCGAGCAGGGCGGTGGTGCCGGTGGCGGCCACCTCCAGGTCGACGCCGTGCAGGATGTGCCGGCCGCCGATGACGACGCGCAGGTCCCGTACGGTGAGCAGGGGCGGCGCGGCTTTCCCGGAGGGCGGTGCGGGGGCGGTCACAGGGCCTCCCCGAGGTAGGCCTGCTGCACGGTCGGGTCGGCCATCACGGCCTTGGGCGTGTCCAGGGCCAGCAGCGTGCCGTGGTGCATCACGGCGAGGCGGTCGGCCAGGCCGAGCAGGACGTCCATGTGGTGTTCGACCATGAGGACGGTGCGGCCCTCCTCGCGGTGCAACGAGCGGATCAGCTCGGTCAGCGCCGGTACCTCCTCGGCGCTCACCCCGGCCATCGGCTCGTCCAGCAGCATCAGCCGGGGCTCGCCGACGAGCAGCACCGCCAGTTCCAGCTTGCGCTTCTCGCCGTGCGAGAGGGAGTCGGCGCAGGTGTCGGCACGGTGGGTCAGCTCGGTGCGCGCCAGCACCCGGGTGACCTGCTCGGCTTAGGTGTCGGCGCGCCGCCACACCCGGTACGAGCCACCGCCGGCCGCCTGCGCGGCCAGTCGCACATGGTCGGCGACCGTCATGCCCGGCCACAGGCTGGAGGTCTGGAAGGTGCGGCCGAGGCCGCGTCTGGCCCGGGCGTAGGCGGCCTCGGCGGTGATGTCGGCGCCGTCCAGCTCGACCGTGCCGCGGGTGGCCGGGTTGATGCCGCTGATCAGGTTGAACAGGGAGGACTTTCCGGCGCCGTTGGGGCCGATGAAGGCGAGGAACTCGCCTTGGCGGACGTCGAAGGTGACGGCGTCGACGATGGTGGCGCCGCCGACCGTCCAGCCGACGTCGCGCAGGGCGAGCACGGGCGCGGGTGCCGGGGAGGCGGGGGCCCCACCTGCGGCCGGGGCCCCGTCGGCGCTCGGCGGCGCCGCGTTCGGGGAGGTCATCGGCTCAGCCCGCCGACTTCTTCACCGGCGGCGCGACCGCCGCCGCGGGGACGCCGGTGACCAGCTGGGGCTCGGCGGCGGCGCCGGTGCCCTTCAGCCTGGCCGTGAACATGGGCTGCAGCAGGGCGTGGTCGGCGGCGCGGATCTGCTCCTTGCCCTTCGGGCCGTCGAAGTTCCAGCCCTCCAGCGCCTTGACCATGGCGGTGGTGTCGGTTGCGCTGCCGGACTCGATGGCGTGCACGATCATCTGGGCTGCGGTGAAGCCGTCGGGGCTGAAGAGGTCGGGGGTGCCGCCGCCCTTGGTGATGCCGTCGAGCATCGCCTTCTCCACCGGGTTGCCGCCGCCGGCGCCCGGGAAGTAGTGGGCCAGGAAGGACACCTTGGCGCCCGCCGCGCCGAAGACCGGGTACGAGGCGGTGCCCGCGAGACCGGTGACCACCTTGCCGGCGTCCAGCACACCCTGCTGGTCCAGCGCGGTCCACAGCGCGGGGGCGGTGGCGCCCGCCCAGGCGACGAACACCAGATCCGGCTTGCCCGCCTTGGCCTGACGGGCGAACGGCGTGAGGTCGGTGGCGCTGGGCGGGGCCAGCACCGAGCCGACCTTCGCGCCCTCGGCACCGAGGACGGCCTTCACCGCGGCCACGTTGGCCTGCCCGAACGCGGAGTTCTGGGCGAGCACGGTGACCTTCTTGCCCTTCGCGTCGCCGAGCAGCGAGCCCGCGGTCAGGGTGTCCTGGTAGGACTGCCGGCCGGAACGGAAGGTGTAGGTGTTGACGCCGGTGACCGCGTCGGTGGCGGCGGGGCCGCTGACGTAGAGCACCTTGTTCTGCGCGGCCAGCGGCGCCATCTGAAGGGCCACGCCGGAGTCGGTGGTCCCGGCGATGATCCTGTAGCCCTTGCCGACGAGGGTCTTGGCGGCGGCCACGGCCTTGGCCGGGTCGCCCGCGTCGTCCTGCTCGGTGACCTCGACCGGGTGACCGCCGGCCTTGTTCGTCCCGTGGGTGGCGTAGGCCAGGCCCGCCTTGAAGCCCTCCTCGTACTGCTTTCCGTAGGCGGCGAGCAGCCCGCTGCGGGAGTAGACCAGGCCGACCTTGACCGGATCCGAGGCCTTGTCGCCGGCGGACGCGGTGCCGGCGGTGCCGGCCGAGGAGCAGCCCGCGACCAGGGCGCCCGCGGCGAGCAGGGTGAGGATCGGTACGGATCTGTTTCTGAGGGTTTCCGTGGCTCTGGAACGCATGGTGACCGGCTCCTGGGACGGGCCCCGCACGCCGCCGACAGGCGCCGTCTCCTTTGACGAGACGGCCTCCCGCAGCCCGCGGCGGTGGGATCGCAGTGGGTGGATGGCCGGAACGATAGAAGCGGAGCGCACCCCACGGCATGGTGCCGACCACCGCTCCTGGAGGTGCAGACATGGCGATGGCACACATGGCCGGGGACGGCGAGTGCCGCGAAGGTGAAGGCCACCGGCCGCCGTCGGCAACCCGGCGGTGGCCCGGCCGGCCAACGCAACAAATCCCCTGCGGGGAAGGAAACAGCATGGACAAGGTGGTGGACTCGGCCGCGCAGGCGGTGGCGGACGTCCCCGACGGCGCGGTGCTCGCTGTGGGCGGCTTCGGCCTGTGCGGCATCCCGTCGACTCTGATCGGCGCGCTCGCCGAGGCCGGTACGTCCGGTCTGCGGGTGGTGTCCAACAACTGCGGGGTGGACGACTGGGGGCTGGGCCTGCTGCTGAGAGCCGGCCGGATCGCCCGGATGACCTCCTCCTACGTGGGAGAGAACAAGGAGTTCGCCCGCCGGTACCTCGCCGGCGAGCTCGAGGTGGAGCTCACGCCGCAGGGCACACTCGCCGAGCGGCTGCGGGCCGGCGGCGCGGGCATCCCGGCGTTCTACACACCGGCCGGTGTGGGCACCCAGGTCGAGACGGGCGGCCTGCCCTGGCGCTACGCTCCCGACGGCAGCATCGCGGTGGCCTCGCCCCCCAAGGAGGTACGGGAGTTCGGCGACCGCCGCCATCTCCTGGAGGAGGCCATCACCGCCGACTTCGGGCTGATCCGGGCCGAGGTCGCCGACCGGCACGGCAACTGCGTCTTCCACGCGGCGGCGCGCAACTTCAACCCCCTGTGCGCGATGGCCGGCCGGATCACCGTGGTCGAGGCCGAACGGATCGTCGAGGCAGGCGAGTTGCCGCCGGACACCGTCCATCTCCCGGGCGTGTACGTGGACCGGGTGGTAGCCGTCGACGCGTCTTCGGGGAAACGTATAGAACGCCGCACCGCACGCCCCCGCCCGGAGCGGACCGGCCCCGCTCGCACCCGTACGAGTACGACCGCCACCGCCGCCCCCGAGGAGAACTGACGATGCCGCTCGACCGGGAACAGCTCGCCGCCCGTGCCGCGCGGGAACTGCGCGAGGGCCAGTACGTCAACCTGGGCATCGGCCTGCCCACGCTCATCCCCGGCCACCTGCCCGAGGGCGTGCACGTGGTGCTGCACTCGGAGAACGGCATCCTGGGCGTGGGCCCCTACCCGTACGAGGGGGAGGAGCACCCCGATCTGATCAACGCCGGGAAGGAGACGGTGACCACCGTCGCGGGCACGTCCTACTTCGATTCGGCGTTCTCCTTCGGCATGATCCGGGCCGGCCGGATCGACGTGTCCGTGCTCGGTGGCATGCAGGTGTCGGCCCGGGGTGACCTGGCCAACTGGATGATCCCGGGGAAGATGGTCAAGGGGATGGGCGGGGCGATGGACCTGGTCCACGGCGCCCGCCGACTGATCGTGGTCATGGAACACACCGCGAAGGACGGGTCGCCGAAGATCGTCGATGAGCTGACGCTGCCCGCCACGGGCCGCCGCGTCGTCCACCGGATCATCACCGACCTGGCCGTCATCGACGTCACGCCGCAGGGGTTGCGGCTGGTCGAGACCGCTCCCGGCGTCACGGCGGAAGAGGCCATCGCCGCCACCAGCGCACCTCTCCTGACCCAGGACTTTGAGGGTGCTGCCGCCACCACGCGGCCTGTCAGGCACCCTGCAGCAGGTGCAGCCGCAGAGCGAGCTGGAGTTCCAGGGCCTGCTCGGGGCTGCTCCAGTCCGGTCCCAGCAGCGCCTGGATACGGTCCAGTCGCTGCACCACGGTATTGACGTGCACGTGCAGTTCCTCCTTCGCCCGGGTCAGGCTTCCGCCGCAGCCGAAGTAGGCGTTCAGGGTGCCGACCAGTTGGGTGCCGCGCCGGGCGTCGTACTCCAACAGCGGTCCCAGAGTGGCGTTGACGAAACTGTCGACGTCGTGGTCCTTCCCCAGCAGAACGCCGAGGAAGCCGAGTTCTGAGGCGCACGCACCGGTGCCATGGCGGCCGAGCACCCGCAGCGCGCGCAGACAGCGCACGGCTTCGGTGTACGCGTCCGCGATCGCCCCAGGCCCGGCGGCGGGCCCGGCGCCGGCCACCGTCACCGGAGCGCCGACCAGCTGGGTGAGCTGCCCGGCGGCGGCGCGGGCGGCCTGGCCCGGTCCGGCGTCGTAGGGCAGCAGCAACACGGAGGCGCCGGCGTGTTCAGCGCCGGCACTGCCGCTGCCGAACAGGTATTGCACGGCAGCGGCCGCGAGCCGCTCCCGGACGGCGGCGTCGGCCTGGGCGACCAGCAGGAGATGGGGCCGGTTCAGGTCGATGCCCAGACGGCGGCCGCGGTCCACGAGGCCGACGGGGTCCCGGTCGGGAGCGGTGAGCAGATCGGTCATCAGGTCACCGCGGACCCGGTTCTCGGTCTCGGCCACCGAGCGTCGTAGCAGGAGCAGCAGTGCGGTGACGACACTGCTGCGCTCGAAGAGCCGCCGGTCGGGGCCGTCGAGGTCCGGCCGCCCGTGCAGCACCAGGCTGCCCAGCAGGTCCTGCCCGGCCAGTACGGCGCAAACCCAGCGCCCGCCTCGGAACACCGCGTGGGCGGCGGCGCGCGACTCCTCGGCAGCGGCCACGAGCGCGTCGGCGTCGGCGCCGGTGATGCTCCCCTGACCTGTGGGATTCGGGCCCCGGCCGCTGTCACGGACGATCGAGGTGAGCGGCCGTCCCGCGCTGTCGTGGACGGTCACCTCCCCTTCGAGGAGACCGGCGACGGCTGCGGCCACCTCCGGTACGTCGCCGCCCCGCAGGACGAGGTCGGTGAGCCGGTCGTGGGACTCCTGGGCGCGCTGCATGGCGGCGGAGTGCTCCCGGATCACGGCGTTGGCCTCGGCCAGTTCGGCCAGCGCGGCCCGGGCGTCGGCCATCGCCTTGGCGGTGTCGATGGCGATGGCGGCGTGGTCGGCCAGCGAGCACAGCAGGGCGACCTCCTCGGGCGAGAACGTCCGGGGAGCGCGGTCGGCGGCGAAGAGCGCGCCGATGACCTTGCCGCCGCTGCCGGACCCCAGGAGCAGCGGCACGCCCAGGATGGCGACCAGACCCTCGTCCAGGACACCGGCGTCAATGCTGCCGGTGTGGTGGAAGCGCTCGTCGGTGCGGTAGTCCGGGGAGGCATATGGGCGCGCGGTCTGCGCGACCAGGCCGCCGAGCCCCTCCCCGAGCTGGAGCCGCAGGTTCTGGAACAGCTCGGACACCGAGCCGTCGGTGACCCGCATGTAGGTGTCCCCGGCTGCCTCGTCGGACAGGGTGAGGTAAGCGGTGTCGGTGCCGAGCAGCATCCTGGCGCGGCGGACGATGGAGCGCAGTACGGCGTCGAGGTCGCGCAGCGCCGCCAGGTCCCCGGCAGTGTCGAAGAGGGCGGCCAGTTCCGCCTCACGGCGCCGGTGCTGGCGCAGGGTGCCGCGGACACGCAGCGCCGTGGCGACGGCCTGTTCGACCTCGGCGATGTCCCGGGGGCCGGCGCCCCCACGCCGCGCCTCGGCGGCGACGGCGCCGATGTCCTCGGCAGGCGCGTCGGAGGCGAGGAGGTCGAGCAGGCGGCGCAGGAGCGATGCTGTGGACGTGGTCTTGTCGGGCATGGGCGGACCGTAGTCGGAAGAGGGCGGGTCGGGGGAGGGGGGAGGCAGCGGAGGGCGTCCTGGTACCCGACGGGCGGGACGCATCGCCCGGACAGGCATCCGGCCTCGGGAAGTCACGCGGAGGGAAAGTCGTGCCGTTCTGCGGCGGCCCGCGCGGGGGTGGTTCCGTCCGGTTCGACGGCGGCCAGGTCGCTGCCGCGGGTCTCGCGGGAGGCGATCACGGCGATGACGGTGATCAGTGCGGCCAGGCCGACGTACACCGAGATCGGGGTGGAGGTGCCGTAGGAGCCGAGCAGCGCGGTCGCGATCAGCGGGGCCGGGGCGCCGGCCGCCACCGAGGAGAGCTGGGCGCCGATGGAGGCGCCGGTGTACCGCATGCGGGTGGCGAACAGCTCGGAGAAGAACGCGGCCTGAGGGGCGTACATGGCGCTGTGGAAGACGAGGCCGACGGTGACGGCGAGGACGAGCGCGGGGAAGGACTTGGTGTCCAGCAGGCCGAAGAAGGCCCAGGACCACAGGCCGACACCGACCGCGCCCACCAGGTAGACCGGCTTGCGGCCGACCTTGTCGGACAGGGCGCCGAACAGCGGGATCAGACAGAACTGCACGGCCGAGCCGATCAGCACCGCGTTCAGCGCCGTCTGCTTGCCGAGCCCGAGGTGTTCCACGCAGTAGGTGAGGACGAAGGCGGTGATCACGTAGTACGAGATGTTCTCGGCCATCCGGGCACCCATCGCGACCAGGACGTCGCGCCAGTGGTCGCGCATGACCTCGACGAAGGGCAGCTGTTCGGCCTGCTGCCGGGCCTTGCGCCGCTCGGCCTTGGCCAGGGCCTCCTTGAACAGCGGCGACTCGTCGACGGACAGCCGGATCCACAGGCCGATCATGACCAGCACGGCGGAGAGCAGGAACGGCACGCGCCAGCCCCAGGAGTCGAACGCGTCGTCGCTGAGCGTCCCGGTCATCAGGGAGAGGACGCCGACGGCGACCAGGTTGCCGGCGGGCGCGCCGCCCTGCGGCCACGACGCCCAGAACCCCCGCCTGCGGGAGTCGCCGTGCTCGGACACCAGCAGGACGGCCCCGCCCCACTCGCCGCCGAGCGCGAAACCCTGCACGAGCCGCAGTGTGGTGAGCAGCAGGGGAGCGGCGATGCCGATGGTGTCGTAGCCGGGGACGCAGCCGATCAGGGCGGTGGAGCCACCCATCATCAGCAGACTGATCACCAGCAGCTTCTTGCGGCCGAGGCGGTCACCGTAGTGCCCGAAGACCACGGCACCGATCGGCCGCGCGGCGAAGCCGATGGCGTAGGTGAGGAAGGAGAGCAGGGTGCCGGTCAGCGGGTCGGAGTCGGGAAAGAACACCCGCCCGAAGACCAGGGCGGCGGCGGAACCGTAGAGGAAGTAGTCGTACCACTCGATGGTGGTCCCGATGAGACTGGCCACGACGATCTTGGGCAGGCCACCCGGTGTCCGGGGAGCCCCTGATCCGTTCACGACGTTGTGAGCGCTGGACATCATGTCACCGTTTCGAAGTGAGTGGCGGAGTGAGTTTCGGCGTGAGGGGAGGAGCGGATCGGTCGACTCGGGTCGAGCAGACCGTGCAGGGGTGCGGCATGGTGACGGATCGCAGGACCGGTGCTGTCCTGGTGACCCGCCCACCGGAGTCGGATCGGAGTGCGAGCGCCCGAGTGGCGGCGCCGGTGAGGCCCGTCAGTGCGCTGTCCAGCCACCGTCCAGGGGGAGGGAGGTGCCCGTGATGTATCCGCTGTGCTCGGTACAGAGCCACAGAGCGGCCGCGGCCACCTCGGCCGGATCGATCAGCCGTTTGATCGCGGTGCGTTCCAGGAACACCTGGTTCATCACGTCCGCCGGCGATAGGCCGTGAGCTGCCGCCTGGTCGGCGATCTGGTCCTCCACCAGCGGGGTGCGCACATAACCGGGATTGATGCAGTTGCTGGTCACACCGTGCGCGGCGCCCTCCAGCGCCACCACTTTGCTCAGCCCCTCCAGCGCGTGCTTCGCCGTGACGTACGCCGACTTGTACGCACTCGCCCGCAGGCCGTGGACCGAGGAGATGTTGACCACCCGCCCCCACCCCCGCGCATACATGTGCGGCAGGGTGCGACGCAGGATACGGAACGGCGCCTCCACCATCACCCGCTGAATCAGCGCGAATCGCTCGGGCGGGAATTCGTGAACCGGAGCCACATGCTGCAGACCGGCATTGTTGACCACGATGTCGGCGTCGTCCGGCAGCGTCTCCACGGCATCGGGGGCGGAGAGGTCGACCACCACCGCAGTGCCGCCGATCACCTCCGCCACCTCTTTCGCGGCAGCCTCGGCCCGGTCCACGACGTAGACCTCCGCACCGGCCGAGGCGAAACCCTCGGCGCAGGCGCGGCCGATCCCACTGGCCGCGCCCGTGACCAAGACCTTGCGGCCGACGAGGAATGGGGTGCTGACCAGCCCGGACGCGGTGTCGGCGACGGGCTCGGCGCACTGGTGTGAACTCTCGGCGAAGCTCCTGCTGCTTTCCATGAGGGACCACCGTAAGGAGGAACGCATTGCCGAGACATGTGGGTCGCTGACATATTTCACAGACTCGGCATGGCTCTCAACGCCATGCTTCGGCGGGTCCGGGGTCCGGTGGGTCCCGGTGGCTACGAAGGACAGCGACCGCCTCAATCACCTGAAACGGGCAGGCTGTCATGGGGGCCGACGGGCCGTTCCCACTGCCACAGCAGCAGCGCGGCCGCCATGTGCATACGCGCCACACCCGCCGTTCCTTTGCTGGGGAACCCTCACATGTCGCGGGTCGGCCGGCCGGTCGTACGGTCCGCTGTCAGCAAGCCGCCATCTCAGTCTGCCCGGGCATCAGCGCACCGCTCCGGCAGGCGAAGGACGGGCCCGGTCGCCCGCACGCCGTGCCGCGGCGCGGCACCGGCACCGTGTGCACCGCCCCCGACTCCCCCCTCTCCACGTTCCTATGGAGTTGCCCCATGCGCTTCCCCACCCTGCGCCGAAAGCTCGTGCGCGCCGCGCTGGCCGCTGCGCTCGGCACCATCGCATCCGGCCTCACCCTCCTCACCCCGCTTGCCCCCCCTGCCGCGGCCGCCGGCACCCTCCAGCAGGTCACCGACTTCGGTTCGAACCCCGGCAACCTGACCATGTACGAGTACGCGCCGGCCGGCCTGCGGGCCGGCGCGCCGCTGGTCGTCGCCCTGCACGGCTGTACCCAGTCAGCGAGCGACTACCACTCTCACAGCGGCTGGCAGAAGTTCGCCGACCAGTGGGGCTTCGCCGTGGTCTACCCGCAGACCACCTCGGCCAACAACAGCCTGTCCTGCTTCAGCTGGTTCGACTCGGCCAAGGACACACGGGGCAAGGGCGAGGCCGCCTCGATCAGGCAGATGGTCGACACCGCCGTGGCGCAGTACGGCTCCGACCGCGGGCGCGTCTTCGTCACCGGCCTGTCCGCAGGCGGCGGCATGACCGCCGATCTGCTCGCGGACTACCCGGACGTGTTCGCCGGCGGCGCCGTGGACTCCGGGCTTCCCGCACAGTGCGCCACCACCCAGGCCGCCGCCTCCGGCTGCCAGTACGGCAACCAGAACCTGACCCCGAAGCAGTGGGGCGACAAGGTCCGCAACTCCTATTCCGGCCACACCGGACCGTGGCCGCGCGTCGCGATCTGGCAGGGCTCCTCCGACACCACCGTCGCCCCCGTCAACGGCACCGAACTGCGCGACCAGTGGACCGACGTCTGGGGCATCGGCCAGACTCCGTCCACCACCCAGACCCTGGCCGGCAACACCACCGAGACCACCTACGACGACACCACTGGCAAACCCGCCGTCACCCTCTTCTCGGTCTCCGGCATGACCCACGGCCTCGCCGTCGACCCCGGCTCCGGCGCCGACCAGTGCGGCACCACCGGCACCTACTACCTCGACACCATCTGCTCCAGCTACCACACCGCGAAGTTCTGGGGCCTGGACAGCCCCGACGGCAACTCAGGGGGCAACGGCTCTCTGCCGGCTCCCCAGGGGGTGAAGGTCACCTCGACCACCGACACGGGCGCGTCACTGTCCTGGAACGCCGTCAGCGGTGCTGCCTCCTACAACGTCTACCGCAACGGAACCAAGGTCGCCTCCCCGACCGGAACCTCCTTCGCCGACACCGGTCTGTCCGCGGGCACGTCCTACAGCTACACCGTGGCCGCCGTCGACTCCACCGGAGCGATCGGCACCGCATCCGCCCCGGTCACCGCGACGACCAGCGGCACCACCCCCACCCCCGCGTGCTACACCGACAACAACTACAACCAGGTCAAGGCCGGCCGCGCCCACCAGAGCCTCGGCTACGTGTACGCCAACGGCTCGAACCAGAACATGGGCCTGTACACCTTGCTCGTCACGCACGCCTTGAAGGAAACCGCGCCTGGATACTTCGTCCTCGCCGACTCCGGCTGCTGAACCCGAAGCCGGTCGCCGGTCGCTCGCAGGTCCTGCGACCGGACAGGCCCCCTGGGGAACTTCACCGACTACGTCTGCGTACGAGGCCGCTGCCCGCCACCGAAGCACGGTGACGGGCAGCGACCGTCGAGAGCAAGCCGGACGCGCATGAGGCCGGCATCCATCCGCGGATGCGGTGAGAACGGACTCAGCGCTGTGGTGTGGTGCCGGGCCGGAAGGTCACGTTCGGTGTGTAAGAGAAACCTCAGCCCCCGTCGACTGATCCCTGTCATTCTCCTGCCCCCACCTCTCGGCCACCGGCCGACCTGTTCGAACTTCCGTGCAGCACCTGCACATGTCCATACCGCTCTGGCTTCGTCCCGCCGACACCGACACCGAAACCGACACGGACGCCGACGCCCTCTCCGCAGTCGTCCGAGGATCTTCTGAGCGATGGCTTTCGGCCATCGAGGGGCGCGGCACACCGCAGACTGGGGACATGAGCAGATTCGCAGAGGTCATCGTTCTGGCGCGGGACGCCGAGGATGTCATGGAGCCGTTGACCCGCCCGGACGCCGGCCGGGAGTGGCATCAGTGCTTCACCCGTGTCGACGACTCCGTCTTCGCCGGCGCGGGCACAGGATCGGCCGAGTGCTACCTGTGGGTCATCCAGTTCACCCGGCACAACTGGCGGGGCCTGCTGGCCCATCTGGAGGCGCTGCCCTGGCCCGACCCCCGCTCCGTGCAGGTGCTGGTCCACGACGAGGAGGACGACTGCTTCGGGCTGTGGATGATCTACGACGGCCGGCTCACCGAGGTGCCCCTTCCGCGCACCGCCCGTCATCTGAGCCCCGAGGTCAGCGTCACCGGCAGGCTGAGCCGGACCGACCGGGACTGACGGGCACCGCGCCCGCCCGTCCGGTGGCTGTCGAGCACCTGTACCGACGGCGGTCGCGGGTCTACCGTCGAGCGGGACGACGTAGGCGGAACGGGGGTGCGTTCGCCCATGCGGAAAAACGACGCCGACCTGCACGGGGGGCGGTTACGGTCCTGGACGCGCCGGCTCGCGGCGCTGCTCACGGTACTGGTCGCCCTGGCCGGGGCGCCGTCCGGCACCGCAGCCGGGCTCGCACCGGCGGGCCCGGCGGTGACAGCGGCCGGTCCCGGCAGCCCGAGCACACCCCCGTACACGAAGTGGGGGCCGCCGCTGACGGTGCGCACCATCAACGGCCGCACGACGTACATCGACGCCAATGGCGTTCCGCACGTCCTCGGTTCCCGCGGTGACACGCCCGACGCGGACGCGGCCCTGGCCTTCATGAACCGCCGGCTCGCCCAGCAAGGACTGGCCTACGACGCCACGACGAAGACCGGTTCCGAATACCTCTTCCAGGACGAGACGAACCGCCTGGAGGAGAAGGGGAGCGTCGGCAAGGGCGTCACCGGGACCACCTCGGACATGATCAAGGTCACCTGGAGCGGCGGGCGGCTCGTCAGCGTCGACTCGGTCGACGCGACCACCACGACCCGCACCGGCACCACCACCGAGGACCTCTCCTCGATCGGCACGACCATCACCGGCAAACTGCCGGGCGGACGCAAGAGCCAGACCGGCAACGTGGTGTTCACGGCGGCCACCGACGAACAGGCCAGTGCGGTGGCGGAGCGCTTCAAGGACAACCCGAACGTCCGCGTGATCCGGCCCGGTTCCGGCTTCGACAGCGGGGAGCTGAACACCGGCGCCGACGGGCTCGAAGCGGCCGCCGGCTCCGTCTTCACCGCGCCGGGCGACTGCCCCGAGGGCGGGGCGCAGAGCGGCTTCGAGCCCGCGGGCACCCGGACGCACGCCCGGTACGCCGCATTCACCCGGGTCCGTGCCGTCGGCTGCGGCGGCAGCTCCGGGGTGCCGCGTGCGGGCGGTCTGGCGAAGGGGCTGGCGGCGCCGGAACGGACGCCCGGCGGGATCGACTTCTCCCAACTGGAGTTGCGGTACCTCGCGGATCCCGGGCCGGGCGCCGACGGTCTGCGGTACGCCTTCAAGGCGCCGTCGGCCACGTCGCGCGGCAGCACCGCGCTGACGGGGCTGGGGCACGCCACGCAGGCGTCCGACTCCTTCTTCACCTGGCTGGAGCTGGATCCCTCGACGTTCTGGGTCAACCTCAACCCGAACGAGCCCGACCGCATCGTCGACGCCCGCCTCGGCCGGACCGACGCGGGCCGGGTGCTGCTCCAGGCGGACCTGGCGTTGAAGAAGACGACAGGCAAGCTGATCCATCCGGACACGCCTCTCGGGACGGAGTTCTGGCGGTCGCTGTCCGGGGACTGCATGTCGTTCCGCACCTGGATCGTGCCGGCCTCTGCGACCGTGTACACCAAGGGGGACGAGCTCTACATCCTCAAGTCGCCGCTGAACGTGCAGATGGAGACGCAGTACCTGAAGCAGCACGGCGGCTCGTCCGCGCTCTCGTGCCCGCGGCAGTCCCAGACCGTGCAGGACCGCAACGAGGCACTGTTCCGGCGGCTGATCCTGCCCAGGGTGGTGGAGGCGGTGAACACCGCCCCCGAGTACGCCGATCTGCGGCGCGTGTATCTCAGCCGGGTGGCCGCCGAATGGTACCGAGGTCTCAGTCTGCGCACACGCACGACGTACTCCGGGCTGATCGGCAAGGGCGACATCGACGCGTACGCGACCCACGAGGACTGGAAGCCGGTCGACACCTTCAACGCTTACGTACGCTCGTACACCAAGGGCGAGTTCAAGGTGACGCACCGCACCCGTGAGGGCGACACCCTCTACACGAG
This sequence comes from Streptomyces sp. NPDC056160, assembly GCF_042268205.1. Taxonomy (NCBI): domain Bacteria; kingdom Bacillati; phylum Actinomycetota; class Actinomycetes; order Kitasatosporales; family Streptomycetaceae; genus Streptomyces; species Streptomyces sp. NPDC056160. The sequence goes on along the minus strand of NZ_JBHJUW010000036.1, from coordinate 3,273 downwards.
GACGTACGTCTACGGGGGTGTCGACTTCTCCCGTGTGCCCGTCACCTCCGTGTCCGACGCCCAGCTCGAGGCGTCGTCACCCTCACTGACCCGGGATGTGAGCCGGTCGATCGAGGCGCCGGCCACAGACACCGGGAAGGGCCAGGTCTGGCTCGGCGGTGGCGGTGGCGGTGGCGGTGGCAGTGGCGGTGGCGGCGTGCCGACGAAGGACCCCGGCCGGGCACCGGGCGCGCCGGGCGCTGTGGTGACGTCCGCCCCGGGCTCCGGGACCGGCGTCGCCCCATGGCTCGTGGGGGCGGCAGGCGCGCTCGCCGCCCTGGTGGTGCTGCGCTCGGCGCTGCGGCTGCGACGGGCGCGACGGCGATAGGCGACGATGTGATCGGCGACCAGGTGCGGATCCGGTGTGCCGCCGACGGCAGCGGCGTCGGCGGGACCGGCAACACGGCAGGCACCGTCAGCCACGTCGTCGACTCCATGGGCGGCGGGAGGCCCGACGCGTCGACCGACGTGTCGAACCCGGCAGGCCGTCCGTGCACACCGGTGACCTCCCGGAGCGCCGCCCGGGAGGTCACCGGCTCGCCGACGGCCGTCAGATGGTCATCGACTCCTGGAGCCAGCGACTGATCCGGTACGGCAGCCACCAGGCGAGCGGCCCGACGTCCAGGACGAGCCGCTCACCGCGGAAGTCGTCGAGGACGGCGGTCGCCACGGAGCCGGCCGGTGCCCCGTACGCCAGCCGCTCGATGGTGTGCTCGTACTCCGGTTCGTCGGCGGTGAAGCGGCGCAGCTCGCCCCAGCGGCGATCGCGGATCTGCACGAACCCGGGGCCCTTGCGCCACAGGCACTTGCACAGGTAGTGGCCCCGTCGCCAGGCCCGCAGCGCCTCGACGGACCCCGCCGGGCCCTCGATACGCCGGGGCGGCTGGAGGTGGCTGAGCACCTGCCAGGCGTCGGCCGCCTGCGGCGCGAGGCACAGGTCCCACTCCACGAGGACGGCCCGCGCGGTCAGGTCCCGCACCAGGCTCAGCGCGGCCACCTCCTCGGCGGCCCGCCCCGCGTCCGGGTCGCCCGTGAGGTCGACGGCCCGGGGCAGCCGGACCCGCCGGGCGCCGAGCTGCCACAGCCGTTCGCTCTGGTCCTGCGGCGGGCCGGGCAGGGCGAGTTCGCCCAGGAACATGCCGGGCAGCTCGCAGGCGTCCGGGTCGTAGTCGCGCCAGGCGAGGACGGCGGGCGGGCTCAGGGTGGTGCTCATGGGCGTGCTCCTCCTCGGGACGCGGTCATACGGTGACGGGCTCGGCGGGCACGGGCCCCGCGGCCACCGGCTCCGCCGCGTACGTGTGGCGCATGAAGTCCAGCCGCAGCAGGTCCTCGTTGACGGCGGCCGGCGCGATGTGGACGTACTGGCCGCCGTCGGTGAAGACGACCCCGAGGGCCACCCAGGAGTCGAGCAGCCGGCGCACGGCGTCCTCGTCCCGGGCGTCCGCGGGCGCCTTGCGCGCGGCCTTGCGGGCCAACGCGGCCGGGGTGTGCGGCTGGTCGAGGAGCCGGAAGGCAGCCAGCTCGAAAGGGTCGGTGAGCTGCCGCGTACGCCAGTCGAAGGCGCGGCGCCGCGAGATCAGCACGATCCGGTCACCCAGGTCCTCATGGGTGAGCCGGGCGTCGGCGTGGTGCTTCTTCCAGGCGGCCAACGCGTCGTTCAGCGCGGTCACGGTCCGCTCCCCGATACCTCGAGCCGGCGCCTCGAAGACGTACGCGAGGTCGTACAGCTCCTCCTCCGGCAGGTCGTAGGTGAAGCGGTAGTGCTCCTCGGGCCGCAGCCCGGTGAAACCGAGTTCGGGCCGTTCGAAGTACGGGCTGAACCGCTCGATGGCGATGCGGGCCGACAGATCGACCGGCGGGTCGAGGTGTTCCAGCGCCGGGATCTGCGCGATCACCGGTTCGTAGTCGGCGGCACTCTCGCCGGGGAAGCCGTGCAGGTAGTTCCAGGCGACGGACAGCCCGGTCTCCGCGCCGTCGCGCAGCATCCGTACGTTCTGGCAGCCGCTGACACCCTTGTCCATCAGGTCCAGGACCCGGTCGTTGAGCGACTCGATGCCGGGTTGGACGTAGATCATCCCCGCGTCGGCGAGGGTGCGCAGCTGCGGGCGGCGCATGTTGGCCTTGATCTCGACGTGCAGCCGCAGGTCGTACCCGCTCTCGATGATCCGGGGCAGCACGGTCGTCAGGTAGCCCATGTCGAGGATGTTGTCGACGACGTACATGTCCAGGACCCGGTGGCGGCGGGCCAGTTCGATGATCTCCTCGTAGAACGTGTCCGGGCTCTTGGAACGGAACTCCATGAACGAGCCGTTGAGCCCGCAGAACGTGCAGTGGTGCTTCTCGCCCCACCAGCAGCCCCGGGCGCCCTCCACGACCAGCTTGGGCTCGACCCAGTTGCGGGCCGCGGAGGCGGCCAGGCGCTCGAAGTAGCCGCCGTAGTCGGGCGGCAGGATCGCGGCGGGCGGCAGCGGGCGGGTGGCCATCGGGTTGGCGACGCTCTCCCCGTCCGGGCCCCGGTGGCACAGCCCGGGCACCCCGGTGAGGTCCGAGCCGTCGCCGAGCGCGGTGAGCAACTGCGGGAACGCGGCCTCGCCCTCGCCCCGTACGACATGGTCGACGAAGGGGAAGTTGCGGTGCACGGCGGCGCCCTGCGCCCCGTCGCAGTTGGCGCCGCCCATGACGGTGACGATGTGCGGAGCGAGCTGCTTGAGACGGCGGGCGCAGGCCAGCGCCGCGGTGTTCTGCTGGAAGGTCGAGGTGAACCCGACGACGTCGGGCGCGTGGGCGACGATCCGCCGCGCGATCTCGTCGACGAACTCCGGGACCACCCGGTGCAGCGCCCGGGTCATCTCCATGCGCGACTTCTTGAGCTTGCCGCGCATCACCGCGGTGAACTCCACCTCGCGCCAGGCCGGGTCGTCGTAGAGGGCGGAGGAGAACACCCAGTCGCCGCAGCCCATGAAGTAGGACGACAGCGCGTAGTACTCGTAGTCGTCACCGGTGAACCCGGTGCGCGCGGTGATCCAGTCGGTGAATTCCAGATTGGCGTGCAGGACCTCGGCCTCGGCGCCGGGCACGCGCTCGTCCACGCTGCGTTTGAGGATTCCCAGCGCTAGGGACGGGAGGTCGATGGGCGACCAGGGCATGTTGACCAGCAGGACACGCATGTCGGCTCCTCGGGGATGGGGGACCGGCCGGCCCCCCGGGGGCCCCCCCGGCCCGCCCGCGGGGGTG